>JAZDMQ010000112.1:0-22055 GCA_043800755.1 bacterium
CGGGACGAAGTGGCGATAGGCCCCGGCGCCCAGGAAGAGGCTATGATCCGAGGGATGCCCATTCATCCTGGCGATCTCCTGCAGCCGGGAGATCACCTCGGGCTCGGACAAGGCCCGGGGCAGGTTCAAATCCCCCTTTAACTTCAGCGCTTCAGGGATGTCGGCAAAGAGCGCCTCCAGATTCGGCAGGCCAACCGCCCTCAACATCGCTTGTACATCGGATTCGGTGTGAGGGATATAACGCATCCTCAACCTCCCAATACCTCGGCCGCGATCTGAGCGTAGATGCGGGCCGCAGCGTGAACCCTGGAGATCTCCACGTATTCATCGGGCTGGTGGGCTAGGCCTGCCTTTCCCGGCCCGCAGATGACCATGGGGATCTTTAGTTGGGGCACGAAGGCCACCCACCGGTATAATACATGACCTCCCGGGGCTTCTGGGCCTGGCCGGTCACCGCCTGGGCCGCCTTGAGGGCGACCTTGACCAGCGGATCCCGGGGCGGCGTCAACAGGGTGGGCAGGTCGCTGAGGATTCGTGCCTCCCCTCGGAGATCATCATCCTTCCTTGCCAGCTCCTTCAGGAGGCCCTCCACCTGGGCCAAAATGGCCTTGTGGTCCTGGCCGGGGACAGTGCGAATATCCACGGCGATCCTGCACCCATCAGGGACTACATTGGTCTTTATCCCGCCGGAGATCGTCCCGATGCTCAAGGTTGGCCTTCCGAGGAGGGGATGCCTCTGGTATTTGAATTTGAGCCGGCCCAGGGGATCGACCCTCTTCCCTTGGAGGAGAATGACCTCGGCCTCCAGCCCCAGTCGGCTCATCCAGTTGCAGACTAGCTTGGCGGCCTCCACCTCCTCCCCCGGGGGATTGGCACTCTTCAGCTGCAGGAACTTCCGCAAGAACTCCGCTGCCGCCCGCTCGTCGATCTCTTGCCAGATCCTCTTCACATCCCTCATGTCTTACCTTCTTTGGATTGCACCTTCTCAGGGTCAGAATGGGGAAAAGGTAATTTCCGCTCTCCGAAATGTCAAGTAAAAAGAAGCAGGCGAAAAGAAGCAGGTGAGGCCTTGCGGCGAACGGAAAAGGCCTTCCTCCTATTTTCGGGTTTGCCTTGACGGGCGAGCCCAAATTTGGTTTAATGAAGATGCAAAAGAAAAATGGCTTCTCACCTGATAAAGGGGGGGATCGATCATGCGACGGATTAGTGCTCGCTTTGCCGGGCTTCTCTTTCTGGCGGCAGTTGCCTTATGGGCAGCCTCCTCCTGGGCGGATGTGCCAACGGTGGCTATTCAGGGGGAGCAGGAGCTGAAGGCTGGCCAGCCATTTTCGGTTACGGTGAACATCCGACACCACGGCAACAATTTCATTCATCACCTCTCCAAGTTGGTGATCTATGTGAATGGAAAGGAAGAAAAGGTCTGGGAATATAACTGGAGGACCTATCCGAGGGAAGAGACCTGGTCGATTTCTTATCAGCTAACCCTCAACCAGGATGCTACCATCTCGGCGATCGCCACTTGCAATATGCATGGACCCTCCAAGGAAGCGACCCTTCCCGTCGCTCTGGGCTCCTCTCGTTGAGAGGAGAGGGATGGGGACGAATGCGATGGTCTGGCATTGATCTGGGAGGACAAAGTCAAGTGAGTGAGGGGCAGGTCGTGAGGGGTTTTAGGGAAGGCCTTTTCCATCGATAGAGCATCAGGGCTAAGGGGAGGAGAAAGGGAATGGAGAAGAACTATTCGATCTTTCTGCCCAACCATCTCCTGGTTGGGATGGGAGTGGTAGAAAAGGTGGGAGAGAAGGCGAAGGAGCTGGGCAAGAGCAAGGCCCTCATTGTTACCGACAAGGGTATCGTGGCGGCCGGCCTGTTGGAGAGAGTGCTCACGCCGCTGGAGAAGGCGGGATTGAAGGTCCACATTTTCGACCAGATAGAGCCCAACCCACGCGACCATACGGTGAGTAAGGCCTTCGAATTCGGAAAGAAAAAGGAGGTTGATCTGATCATCGGCCTGGGCGGAGGGAGTCCTATTGACGCTGCCAAGGCGGTGGGCGTCCTGATGACCAATTCCGGGTCGCTGCAAGACTTCCTGCGAGGGGCGGTGGTGAAGAATCCGCTACCCACCCTGATTGCCATCCCTACGACCGCCGGGACCGGGAGTGAGGTCACCCAGTTCTCGGTGGTTACCGACACCCAGAGGAGGTTCAAAGCGGGAATCGCCAATGTCCATCTGATCCCGAAGGTGGCGATGGTGGATCCTTCCTTGATGCAGAGCATGCCTGGCTCTTTGGCGGCAGCCACCGGGATGGATGCCCTCACCCATGCCATCGAGGCGTTCGTCTCCCAGAATGCTCAGCCTTTTTCGGATGCCTTGGCCCTCCATGCCATTCGGTTTATCGGCAAGTACTTGCGGCCCTCAGTGGCGAACGGAGCAGATGAAGAGGCTCGATCCCAGATGGCCGTTGCCAGCACCCAGGCAGGAATTGCATTTTCCAATGCTGGGGTGGGGCTGGTTCACGCCATGTCTCATCCATTGGGAGGGCACTTCGATGTGCCTCATGGGATTACCAATGCCATTCTCCTGCCCTATGTAATGGACTTCAACCTCATTGCCCGCTTGGAGAAATACGCCCAGGTGGCGCAGGCGCTGGGAGAGAAGGTGGAGGGCTTGTCGCTGGTGGAGGCTGCCCAGAAGGCGAGCGAGGCGGTCGTGCGGCTTTCCGCGGATATTGGCATTCCCCGTCACCTGAGCGAGGTAGGCGTCAAGGCGGAGGGCCTTTCTGGAGTGGCAGAGGATGCCCTGCAGATGAAGAGGGCAATCGCCTGGAATCCCCGGGTGGTGAAGCAGGAAGAGATCGAGAGCATCTATCGGAAAGCCCTTTGATTGATGAGGATTTTGAGCGCGAGATATGGAGGAAGCGCGGTCGATCTGAAAGGACTGCCCAACTCGAAGCTGCCTGAAGTGGGCTTTGCGGGGAGGTCCAATGTGGGGAAGTCCTCTCTCATCAATTGCCTGGTGGGGATGAAGCGCCTCGCCCATACCAGCGTTACCCCCGGCAGAACCCGCTGCCTCAACTATTACTTCATCAATTCCTCCTTCTATTTCGTCGACTTTCCGGGATATGGGTACGCCAAGGTCTCCAAGGAGATGAGGCTCTCCTTTCGTCAGATGGTGGAGCCCTATCTCTCATTGCGTTCCCAGTTGCGGGGGGTGCTATTGATCCTCGATGGCCGCCATCCGGCGATGCCCTCTGATTTGATGCTCAGAGATTGGCTGAACCAGAGAGGGCTTCCTTACCGGATTGTGCTGACCAAGATGGACAAGCTCCCGCGCAGTCAATGGCAGAAGGTGCAAGAGGGAGCAGGGAGCACCCTCGGCTGCGAAAAAGAGGGAATCCTGTTGTTCTCGGCGGTGAGCGGAGCCGGGAAAAAAGAAGTCTGGCAAGTCATCGAGGAGATGTTGAGGAATGTGCGAGGACAGGGAGAGGGGATGGAACCCAGGGCGGCTTATCGGTCGCGGATAGGATAGGGGAAGGCCAAACTGATGAAGTCAAAAACGATGCTCATTTTCTTCCTCCTGATGCTTGCACTCCAGTGGTCCGGATGCTCTTCCCTCCATCCTGGAGCCTCGGTGGCTGCCAAGCTCGGGGAGGTGGGAGGGGCGCAGGAGAGCTTAGTCCCGAGGGGAGAGGAGGCCTATTACTATTTCTCCCTAGGCAACCTGGCAGAGATGAGGGGCAATGGGGAAGAGGCGACCGACTGGTATCGCAAGGCCCTCCGTTCCCACCAGCGATCTCTATACCTCAGGATGAGCTTGGGCATGCTTTATCTGCGGATGGGCCAGTGGGCCAATGGCTTGTCCCAGGCGGAAGAGATCCTCCAACAGGACCCTCGCTACTTGGAGGCGCATCTATTGATGGGCAATGCCTATCTTGGCCTGCAAGACTACAAAAAGGCCGAGGAGTCCTTTCAACGAGCTCTTTCTCTCGACCCCAGGCGAGAAGACCTCTATCTTCTACTGGGGGGGGTCTATGGGCAGTCAAAGGATTACGAAAAGGCGATCGATCTGTACCAGAAGTTGGAGAGGCTGAAGCCTGACTCTCCCCTTCCTTCTTACCATTTGGGGCGGATCTATCTGGAACGGAAGATGCTAGCTGAGGCCCGAAGACACCTGGCGGAGGCGCTGGCCAAGGATCCGGGTTTTGAAGATGCGGTCTTCGCTTTGGGTTACAGTTATGAGGTCGAGGGGAGATGGGAGGAGGCGAAGGAAGTCTATCTGAAGACCTTGCAGGAAGACCCGCAAGACTGGGAGGTGCGTCACCGTTTCGCACAGGTCCTCATTCGCCTAAAAGATCTCGACCAGGCCCTGGTGCATGGTCAGCTTGCCTTAGAGGCCAACCCTGATTTCCTGGAGGCGAAGAAGACGATCGGCATCATCTACATGGAGAAGAAGTCATTTCAGCAGGCAGTCACCTGCTTTCAGGAGATACTCGCTCAAGACCCTGATGACCAGAGTTCCCTCTTGAACCTGGGGCTGAGCCTGGAGGAACTGGGCCGATATGAGGAGGCGTTGACCAGTTTCAGCAAGATCCCTCCCGAGGGTTCCTTTTACTCAGAAGCCCTGATTCACCGGGGTTATGTGGCCACCTTGTTGGGGAGATTTGACCAGGCCATCGCCCTTTATGGAGAGGCCTTGAAAGGCTCCCCCGATGCGGCAAACTTCCACTTCTTTCTGGGCCTGACCTACCTGCGGAAGAAGGACTATGTTCAATCCATCGGCTGCCTGGAGAAGGCGGTCTCCTTGGACCAGGGAAAGGAGATCTACCACTTTCAGCTGGGGGCGGCTTATGAGAGGATGGGTCAATTGGATAAGGCGGAAGGCGAATTCAAAGAGGCCATACGCCTAAATCCCAGGCAGGCGGATGCCTACAATTATCTGGGCTACATGTATGCCGACCGGGGCCTCAAATTAGATGAGTCCGTCTTCTATATCAAGAAGGCCTTGGAGCTGGAGCCCTCCAACGGGGCCTTTGTCGACAGCTTGGGATGGGCTTATTTCAAGAAAGGGATGGTGGATGAGGCCATTCGCGAACTGGAGAGGTCTTTGGAGCTCTCGATGATGAATGATCCCACGATCCACGAACACTTGGGCGATGCCTATTTCCAAAAGGGTCTGATCTTAAAGGCTATTGCCGAATGGGAGAAGTCCATTCAGCTCAACGGTGAAAGCCGGGAGCAACTGGAGAGGAAAATCGAAGAGGGGAAAAGGGGACTGACCCGCAAGCGGAACGATCAATGACCGAGGAGAATCGCCAGATTAGGAGTTCCCCCCTTTGTTGCATTCGCTGCCCAAGGATCTTTGACCTCTCACCCCTCTCTGAGCAACGCCGCTCAAGATTTCCGAAGGCCATTTGCAGAGGACTGACCCTCATTTTGGCGATTTGGATGGCCCTTGTTGGCTGCCAGCCGGCTGCGGTGATCCGTTCCACCCCCGAAGGAGAAGTTGCGCCAGGGGACGAGATCGTTGAGATACTCCGCTCGCGGGAAAGTTCCATGAAGGGACTGCGGGGGGTCGCTGACCTGCGGCTCTCCACGCCCGGTGGGCTGTATCGCGGCAAAGAGGTCCTTTCCCTGGAACTCCCTGACCGCCTCCGGGTCGAATCCCTCAATTTCCTTGGGCTGGAGGATCTGGTGCTCTGCTCGGACGGCCAAAGGATGGACCTCTTTCTCCCCTCCGAAAGGCAGATCATTCGGGCGAAGCCAACCCCGGAGGTATTTCGCCGCATATCCGGGGCGAGGGTGGAGCCATCGCAAGTGCTGCGTATTTTGATGGGACACCCGCCCCTCCCGGTGGACGGCGACGGGACATCATGCATTTTCCTGGCGGAGGGCAGGGAATTGCCTCTGGTGGTCGAGAGGGGAGGGGCGATAAATCAGCGATTGTGGCTGGACGAGAGGCTGAAGACCGTAAGGCGAGGCGAGCTCCTCGATGAAGAGGGGGTATGGCTCTCCTTCGAGTGTACGGATTACCGGGAGGTGGGGGGAGGATTTATTCCCTTCTCCTCGGATATCCAACTGCGGAGGGAGAGGGTGCGGCTGCAGTTCACCTATCGTGAGGTCCGGATCAATCCCTCCTTTGCCTCGGACGCCTTTCGCCTCAACCCTCCCTCGCTGGAGGGATTGACCATTTTAGATCTCGATGCAAGCGAGGGGATGGGAGAGTTGGGGAGATGAGGCAGGTTCGAATCCTCTCCCCGGCCAAGATTAACCTCTTCCTTGAGGTGCTGGGGAAGAGGCCTGACGGCTACCACGAGATCCGAACTCTGATGCAAGTGGTCGATCTCTGGGATGAGATCTTCCTGAAAGAAAGGGAATCGGGGATCGAGTTGCAGGTTACTGGCCTGGCGGCCACTGTCCCCAGAGGCGAAGACAACCTGGTTCATCGAGCGGCGAGATTGTTGTTGCGGGAGATGGGGACCCCGGTGGGCATTGCGATCAGCCTGCACAAGAGAATTCCCACCGCTGGGGGATTGGGCGGAGGATCCTCCAATGCGGCGGCCACACTGTGGGGGATGAAGAGGCTTTTTGAACTTCCCTTCTCGAAAGGGCAGTTGAGGGATTTGGCCCTCTCCTTAGGTTCGGATGTTCCCTTCTTTCTCAGCTCAGGATCCGCCCTGGCAGAGGGGAGGGGAGAGATCTTGCAGGAGGTGGAGCTGCCTTGCCGATGGGCAATCATCGTTTATCCCGGGTTCGGGGTTTCCAGCAAGTGGGCTTACCAGAGGAAAAAATTCGAATTGACAATCGAGAGTAAAAAAGATAAATATATAAGATTCGACAAGGATTGCCCCTGGGAGGAACTTTACCCCTTTTTTGTGAATGAATTAGAGGAGGTGGTCGTCGAGAGATATCCCTTGATTCGCGACCTCAAAGAGGCCTTGCTCCATGCAGGGGCCCGAGTAGCTCTGATGTCAGGAAGCGGCTCCTCCGTATTTGGGATTTTTGACGATAGAGCACAGGCAGCAGAAGCAGCGAGGCACTGGAGGGGTCAAGATTGTCTGGTCCATGAGGGGAGGACACTGGATTTCAATCCGATCTTCAGGGAGGAGGAAAGCGCCCAACATATCAGACCGTTTTCTTGATTCAGTCGCGGTTGAGGAATCAGGGGAGGGGTGCCATGGATGTTACCGTGGTCTGTGTGTATCCAGTCGATGACGAGAAATTGAAGGCCTTCGTCACGATCACCCTCGATGATTGTTTTATGGTCAGGAATCTAAAAGCAATCAAGGGAATGAGCGGTCTGTTTGTGGCCATGCCCAGCCGCAAGATGAGGGATGGAAGTTTTAAGGATATGGCCCATCCGCTCAATAATAAAACGCGGAAGATGATAGAGAACAGGGTGTTGGACGAATACTCCCGGTTCATGCAGGGGGGTATGAAAATGCAGAGCGGACGGCATCCCCGCGGCGGGTTCTTGGGTTAGTTTAGGTTGGCGGGCGAATACGATTGGAGATTCCTTGCATCTGGGGTATCCCCGCAGCTTGCTGCGGGGATCTTCGAAGCGGGGGAGATAAACCCCCATATCCATGAGGCGAAGAGGGAAAAGGATTGGGGCGTGGCCAAGCAGGTAAGGCACGGGACTTTGGATCCCGGATTTCGGAGGTTCGAATCCTCCCGCCCCAGCCAATGTTTGCCATCATCCGACTGATCGAGGAAGGCAATGAGAAGAAATCTTTTGCTGTTTTCTGGAAATGCTAACCAGAAGTTGAGTCAAGAGATATCGGAGTACCTGAAGATCCCCTTGGCATCTGCGGAGGTAGCTCAATTCTCCGACGGGGAGATCCAGGTAAAGATAAACCAAAATGTGCGCGGCGCTGATGTCTTCGTCATCCAGCCGACCTCTCCTCCGGTCAACAATAATCTGATGGAGCTTCTCATCCTGATCGATGCCCTGAAAAGGGCTTCGGCGGATCGGATTACGGCGGTCATTCCCTACTATGGTTACGCCCGGCAGGATCGGAAGGATCGGCCGCGCGTCCCCATCACTGCCAAATTGGTGGCCGACCTCCTGACCGCCGCGGGGACCAATCGGGTTTTGACCATGGACCTCCACGCCGGTCAGATCCAGGGGTTCTTCAACATCCCTGTCGATCACCTCTTCGCGGCGCCAGTGATCATAGGCTATTTTCAATCTCTGGGATGGGATCAGATGTGCGTTGTTTCTCCTGATGCAGGCGGAGTGGAGAGAGCAAGGGCGTCTGCCAAGAGGTTGGGGGCCTCGTTGGCGATTATCGATAAGCGGCGGATTGGGTCCAACACGGCTCAGGTGATGCACATCGTAGGTGATGTGCGGGATAAGAATGTCATCATCATCGATGATATCATTGACACGGCTGGGACCATCACCCAAGCAGTGGATGCGTTGATAGAGCAAGGGGCGCAAAGGGTTTATGCGAGCTGCATTCATCCGGTCTTGTCTGGGCCGGCGATTGAGAGGATCAACAACTCCAAGTTGAAAGGAGTGGCAGTAACCAACACCATCGCTCTGGACGAAAAGAGGTCGAAGAAGCTTATTGTGCTATCGGTGGCTCCTTTGTTGGGAGAGGCGATTAGCCGGATCCATAAGGGAACCTCGGTAAGCTCCCTTTTTATCTGAACGAGAGCAGAAGGAATTTCATTTCCGGAGGGGATTTATGGAGTGGGTTGAGTTGGCCGCCAAGGAGCGGAAGGTCTTTGGAAAAGGAGCCTGCAAAGGGCTTCGTGGGAAAAACGAGATCCCGGGCATCCTTTATGGGGGTGGCGAAGGTAATATTGCACTGGCCCTGAATCCGTTGGACCTGAGGAAGGCACTCGAAAAAGGGGGAGGGGAAAACGTCATCATCAACCTCAGCATCCAGAAGGATGCAGAGGACACGGTGAGAACGGTGATGGTGAAGGATTTGCATGTACATCCCATAAAGGGGAATTACCTGCATGTGGATCTGCTACGGATTTCCATGGAGAAGATGATCAGGGTCGATGTGCCCATAACGCTCCACGGAGAGCCACCTGGGGTGAAACTGGGCGGAGGCATCTTGGAGCACATTCTGCGAGAGGTCGAGGTGGAATGCTTGCCAGCCGCGATACCCGAGGCCTTGGTTGCCGATGTCTCATCTCTGGAGATCGGCGATTCTGTCCATGTCAGGGATCTGAAGGCGATCGAGGGAGTGAAGATCCTTGAAAATCAAGAGTTGATCGTGGCCTCCGTGAGCCCGCCCGAAAAGGAAGAGGAGGAGGCTCCTGCGGAAGCCGCTCCTGTTGAGCCGGAGGTGGTAACCAGAAAGGAAGGCAAGGAGGAGGAGGAGAAGAAGGAGAAGGAAAAGGAGAAATCTTGACGCAACTTGCCTTCTTGAGTGGGGAGATTGCTCCTTGTGGTTGATCGTCGGTCTGGGAAATCCAGGATTAGCATATAAGGGAACGCGGCACAATATTGGGTTTCTGGTCGTCGATGGATTGGCTTCCCGAGAGGGAATGCATTTCAAGAAGAAAAAGCTGAAGGCGCTTTACGCCACCGGAGCCTTGGGCCAGGAGGAAGTAACCCTCATTAAGCCCCAGACTTTCATGAACTGTAGCGGTTTGGCAGTGGCATCCTGGCTTGGGACCCTTGGACTTCCCCCTTCCCGGTTGATCTTGATCCACGATGATTTGGATCTTATTCCCTTTCGGATCCGGGTTAGGAAGGGCGGAGGCCATGGGGGGCATCGGGGTGTGTTTTCTGTCATTCGGGAGCTGGGCTCACGGGATTTCATCCGGATCAGGATAGGCATCGGGAGGCCCACCGAGGGACACGCCAGCGCTGACTACGTCCTGGAGCCGTTTTCACCAAAGGAAAGACAGCATCTTGGTCAAGCCGTGGAAAAGGGGGCGGATGCAGTTTCCTTAGTACTCGACCAGGGTCTGGAGCCCGCCATGAATCGCTTCAACACCAGAACTGGAGAAAAGGACTAGGATCACTTCGCCCTTGGCGAAGGAGAGAATACGGAGATGTTAGGGGGGAGGTGAGAATCATTTGAAGGCCTACGAGATAATCCTCATATTGGATCCTGCCCTGACCGAAGAGGAGGTTGAGACCCAGGTCAACGAGATCAAGGAGATGGTCCTCAAGGGCAACGGAGAGGTGAATGAGATTCAGAGATGGGGGAAGAGGCGCCTGACTTATGAGGTGAAAAAGAGAAAGGAAGGGTATTACCTTCTCTTTCGCGTGACGGCGGACACCAAGTTGGTTTCCTCTTTGGAAAAAAACTTCAAGATCTCGGAAAAGGTGCTGAAGCATATGAAGGTGAGATTTGAAGAAAGCCAAGTTGCTCCGCCGGCGAGAGTTGATCCGAAGAAGTCAGAAGAGGTGGAGGCGTCCCTAGAGGCAAAGGGAGGGACCTAAATGGCTAACTTCAACAAGGTCATCTTAATGGGCAACTTAACCCGGGATCCAGACCTACGTTTTACGCCCTCTGGGGCTCCGGTCTGTAATTTCGACCTGGCGGTGAATCGATCCTATACCACTCAGTCAGGAGAGAAGAAGGACGAAGTCTGCTACATCACGATCGTGGTTTGGGGGAAACAAGCGGAGTCTTGCGGGGAATACCTGCGTAAAGGCCGGACTGCCTTGGTGGAAGGCCATCTGCAGCAGCGATCCTGGGAGACTCCGGATGGCCAGAAGCGATCCAAATATGAAGTGGTAGCCGAGAGGGTATTATTCATTGGGGCTCGCAAGGAGTCAGGTGGGGATGGAGAAATGATCCGCCCTCCCTATGAGACAGCGGCGGAGGAGGATATTCCTTTTTAGATCAGGAGGATTTTCTTGATGTTGAAGAAGAGGAGTTTCAGGCGGAAGATCTGCAAATTCTGTGCGGACAAGGTTGATCATATCGAATACAAGGATGTCAGGAGATTACGGAGCTACTTGTCCGAGAGGGGAAAGATCATGCCCCGTCGGGTATCGGGCAACTGCGCCCATCATCAACGGGAACTGACAGTGGCCATCAAAAGAGCAAGAAATATCGCCCTTCTCCCCTTTGTCACTGAACAGATCTAATAGGTCTTCCTCCGATCCTTGGAGCTGAGCTGGAGGTAGTTGAATTATGGAAAGGATCTTTGCTTTCCATAGAGCGGTGGCTCCATTGATAATGGAGGCTGTAGTTCTTGGCTTCTTCTCCCTGATTCTGTTTCTGGCCACTTCTCTGGTGCCCATCGTGGGCTTTGCCCTCTCACTCTTTGCCCCCCTCCCCCTCACGCTTCTATCTGTCCGGAGGGGTTTGGCAGGAGGGGTGCTGGGACTCCTCTTTCTCTTCCTTCTGCTCGCTCTATCCTCATCTTTACTGCGGGCGGTTTCATTTCTGCTGGAATTCGGGGGGGTGGCCGTGATCCTGGGAGAGGGCATCAGGAGAGAGTGGGGAGGGGAGCGAGCCGTGCTTTTGGGCGCCCTTGGCTCAGGGGCCGGGACGAGCCTGCTCCTTCTCATCCACATGCTGAGGTTTCGAGTTGGCCTCTCCGACCTGATCGATAAACAGATCACCGAGCGATTACTTGAGTTGCGCGAGATCTTCGCCAAGGCAGGCGCTGCTCCCACCTCCTGGGATTCCCTGGAACACTTCCTGCTGCAGAGCTATCCCGCCCTCCTTTTTCTCAGCATCCTGTTTGCCGCCATCCTCAATTACTACCTCGCACGGCGCATTCGTGGTTGGCGGAACCCGGACGCCAAACAGAAAGACAGGCCCTTCTCCGATTGGTCCATCCCTGAGTATTGGGTTTGGGGGTTCATTTTCTCTCTGCTCCTCTATCTCTTGCCCCCCCCTTACAAGCTGGTGGGTCTCAATCTCCTCCTCATCTCCTCGGGGCTTTATCTCCTACAAGGAATGGCAATTTCCGCAACCTTTTTGCGACGCTGGCACCTCCCCACCCTGCTCAAGGTTTCCATCTTTCTCTTTGCGCTCTCCCAACCCGTTTTCCTTTTGCTGCTTGCGGGAATAGGGCTTTTTGATGTGTGGGGCAACTTTCGCAGAGGGTTGAGCGGAAAGAGCACCAGTGAGGGATGAGAATGCGTAGCGGCCGGGATCCTTGCGGCCAGCGAGGATGAAGCGGGCGGATAGGGTGATTCAGGAGGTCTTCACCTCCAAAGGTCCTTTCCAGCCTGCGGACTATTTTCTAACCGGAAAGGAAAGGCTTGCGAACCATGAAAATTATACTGCTTGCCGATGTGGCTAAACTGGGAAAAGCAGGCGATTGTATCGAGGTCAACGATGGCTATGCCCGGAACTACATCATCCCTCGCAAATTAGCGGTGGAGGCCACCCCCTCCAAGCTGCGACATGTCGAGCAAAAAAAGGCCTTGGGGATGGGCCAGGAGTCGAGGGCAAAAAGGGAGGCCCAGGACCTGGTGGAGAGGCTTGAAGGCTTTACCCTGATGCTTTCTCGCCAGGTGGGGAAGGCGGACAAGCTTTTTGGGTCCGTCACCTCCAAGGATCTCAGCGAAGCCCTTGCCGGGCAGGGATTTGAGGTCGATCGCAAGAAGATCCTATTGGATGAGCCCATTAAGTACCTGGGGACCTTTGAGGTTCCTGTGCGGCTGCATCGTGAGGTCCTGACCAAGATCAGGGTGGAAGTGAGTAAGGGCTAATTTCTGCAAGAGGTTAAAGGATGAAGAACCTGGAACTGGAGAAGATCCCCCCCCAGAACTTGGAAGCAGAGGTGGCGGTTCTCGGCGCGATCCTTCAAGAGAACGAGGCAATTCACCGGGCGATCGAGGCCTTGGGCAAGGATGACTTCTATCGTGAGGCCCACCGCAAGATCTACCAGGCGTGCCTCAATCTCTTCGAACGAAACGAACCGATCGACTTGGTGACCCTCGCCAATGAACTCCAGAAGCAGAAGGAATTGGAGGCGGTAGGAGGGGCATCCTATTTAACCTACCTGGTGGACAGTGTGCCGACTGCCGCAAACGTCAGCCACTATGCAAAGATCGTTAGGGAGAAGGGCGTACTCCGGGATCTCATCTCGGTGTCCACCAATATCATTAGCTCCAGCTTCGAAGCCGAGAAAGAGGTAGGGGAGGTCTTGGACGAGGCGGAGAAGAGGGTATTCGAAATCTCCCAGAATCGTTTTTCCTTTGCGTTGACACCCCTGCGGAGCGTGCTCAAGGGCAGCTTTGAGCTGATCGAAAGGCTTTATGCGCGCAAGGTCCATGTCACCGGCGTCCCGACTGGTTTCACCGATTTCGATGCCCTTACTTCCGGACTTCAGCCCACCGACCTCATTATCATCGCCGGCCGTCCCTCGGCAGGGAAGAGCAGCTTTTGTCTCAATGTCGCACAGAATACCGCGATTCAGGACAAAACGGTGGTGGCCATCTTCAGCCTCGAGATGTCGAAGGAACAACTGGTACAGAGGATGCTTTGTTCTCAGGCGAGGGTGGGCTTGCATCGCCTGCGCCGGGGCTATCTGAGAGAGCAGGACTGGGGGGAGCTGACCACGGCGGCAGGAGTTCTCGCCGATACCTCCATTTTTATTGATGATTCTCCTTCCATATCGGTATTGGAGATGAAAGCAAAGTGCCGCAGATTAAAGGCGGAACACGGCCTGGGATTGGTCCTCGTCGATTACCTCCAGTTGATTCAGGGTAGAGGGAGGGCAGAGAACCGGCAGCAAGAGATTTCCGATATCTCTCGCTCTTTAAAGGGATTGGCCAAGGAGTTGAGTGTTCCGATCGTTGCCCTCTCGCAGCTCTCTCGCAGAGTGGAGGATCGCCAGGGGAGCCGCCCTCAACTCTCTGACCTTCGGGAATCAGGTGCCTTGGAGCAGGATGCGGACCTGGTGGCATTCATCTATCGTCCGAAGATCTACGAGCCTCCAGAGGCGGTGGATCAGAAGGATTTCATGTCTTATGAGGAAAAGAGTGAGGGCCACCCGACCGAGGTGATCGTGGGCAAACAAAGGAATGGTCGTCCCGGAACGATCAAATTGACCTTCATGCCGGAATATACCCGCTTTGAGAACTGGTCCGATCGGGAACCCACTTTCTAAACGAGATGCAATCGACTGCATTCCGAAGTATTGGTGGGAAACGCCGATCTTTATTGAGAACCGCCCGGCAAAAAGTTGCGCAGACTCGAAAGGGTGCCTGAGCGTAATCCATGCAGCTCGCCGCGCGGTTGGCCGGGAGAAATCCCAGATTCAGAACATGCTCAGACTCCAGTTCGTTTCGCTGCACGCTGGGGCGGCCTAAACAGATTTTATTGCCTTAGAGCAGGCTCAACGTCAAGATCGGAAGAGACGCCATCGGCCTTCTCCTCTCCTCTTAAAGGAGGTTTTTTTCTTGCGCCTTGCCGTCTGCCTACGAACGGGGTGATGGCTTCTTTCAATTGCAGAATTCCTTGTCAGAAACGTTAATGTATCTTTCAGGCAAGACCTGGTAGCAGCTCGAGACGATTCGTTCACATGGTAGTGGTCGCTATGGCGAAAGTAAAGACCATCTTTATCTGTCAGCAGTGTGGATTTCGATCTCCCCGCTGGATGGGACGCTGCCCGGACTGTCAGGAGTGGTCCAGCCTGGAGGAGTGCAGGATTGTCGAAGAGAAAGAGGAGCGAGGCCGACTGGGGCCAGCGACAAAGGAGATAAAAAGGCCGGTTCCCATTACCGAGGCCCAGCCGCACGGTTTCAGCCGGCTGTCCACCGGAATCAGGGAGTTCGATCGAACCCTGGGAGGAGGAATTGTTCCCGGCTCTCTGATCCTCTTGGGCGGTGACCCCGGGATCGGTAAATCAACGCTCGTCATGCAGGCATGTGCCAACCTCAGCCGGAACGGTCAATTGGTTCTTTATGTTTCCGGTGAGGAATCCGTCGAACAGATACAAGGGCGGGCAGTCCGAGTGGATGCGCTTTCCGACCGCTTCCTCTTGGCCACGGAGACCTGCGTAGGGAATATCCTGGGGCAAGTTGAACGGCTGAAGCCCGCTCTTCTGGTGGTGGATTCAATACAAACGACCTTCTCAGAGACTCTCCCTTCCCCTCCTGGAAGTATCAGCCAGATTCGAGAGGTGGCTCATCGCCTGCTGGAGGCGGCCAAAGGAGAAAGGGTGAGCATCCTCATCGTGGGCCACGTGACCAAAGACGGATCTTTGGCTGGGCCACGAGCCTTGGAGCACATTGTAGACACGGTGATCTATTTTGAGGGCGAGAGGCAGAATCTCTTCCGCATCTTGAGGGCGACCAAGAACCGTTTTGGTTCCACCGATGAAATCGGGATCTTTGAGATGACCGAAGGCGGCCTGAAGGAGGTCGAGAATCCTTCCCAGTGCTTCCTCTCAGAGCGGTCCATTGGGGCTCCGGGATCGGTCATTGTCCCGGTCTTGGAGGGGACCAGACCCCTGCTCATTGAATTACAGGCACTGGTGAGTTCCACCCATGCTGCCATCCCTCGCAAGATGGCGACCGGAGTGGACTACAACCGCACCCAGCTTTTGATGGCCGTTCTGGAGAAACGCATGGGAGTGCACCTTCAGTCTGCAGATGTCTATGTCAATGTTCCAGGGGGAATCCGGGTGGAGGAGACGGCTGCGGATCTGGGGATTGCCGCGGCCTTACTCTCAAGTTGTCGCAACCGCCCGATCCCCAAAGAGGTTGTGGTCCTGGGGGAAGTGGGTTTGGTCGGTGAGGTGAGGGGGGTAGGTCAAGTGGAGAGGCGCCTGAGCGAGGCGTGCCATCACGGGTTTTCCCGGTGTCTCCTGCCCAAGACTAACCTGACCCGGCTAACCAATCGTTGGGGAATGGAACTGGTGGGCCTGGAAAGGATTGAGGGATTGACAGACGAGCTCTTCTCCCAGAAATAAGTTTTTGACTAATCTGTGATTTTTTGATAAAATGGGGGTGGAGATATGAGATGTTTCACATAGGAGACAAGGTCGTTTATCCTGCCCACGGCGTGGGGCTTATCGAGGCCATTGAAGAGAAGGAGGTATTGGGATTTAGACAGTCCTTTTACATTCTCCGCCTTCTGGGGAGCGAGATGACGATCATGGTGCCTACTGCCAGCGCGGAGCGGAATGGCCTCCGAGAGTTGATCAGGGCCTGTGATGTGCCCAAGGTTTTGGAAATCCTTAAAAAGAACGATGTGGTGATCTGTCCGAACTGGAATCGTCGATTTAAGGATAATCTGGAGAGGATCAAGACCGGGTCTCCTTTTGAGGTTGCGGAGGTCATGCGCATCTTGGTTCTCCTGCAAAAGGAAAGAAATCTCTCCTTTGGCGAGAAGAAGATGTTGGAGAATGTGCGGCATCTCCTAGTCGTGGAGATCTGCCATGCGGTGAATGTAGCTGAAGAAGAGGTAAGGCTGCTTATAGAAGAGGCCATTGCGAATGCGTGACCCGCGTCCTCAGAAGGAGGTGAGTGGAGATTGAAGACTTCTTTCCTCTGGGATATCCTGTTGTTGATCTTCATTGGATTTGTTGGTTTTTCATGGGCATCCTTTTTCCTGAAATCCGAGATATTCGGTTGGTACGGCCTTCTCTTCGGGCTGGTCGTAGGTCTTGCCTTGCTCTTGCTGAACCGAAAGTTGAAGACGACCCCTCTGCGCTCGATACTGGGAGCAACCGTAGGATTGATCTTGGGGGTGTTGGTCTCCCGCCTTCTTTTTAGTTCCCTTTTCCTGCTCCTTGCTCCTTTAGAGCCCGCTTTCTCCATTTCGATGAGGATATTGCTGGATGCCATCTTTGCTTATCTCGGGATGATGGTGGTGATTAGCAAGGGCAACGAGCTCGACCTCTTCTCCTTCTTCCACCAAGTGAAAGAGAGGCCCCAGGCGGAGAGCTATAAGATATTGGATACGAGCGTGATCATCGATGGACGGATCGCTGATATCTGCGAGACCGGTTTTGTGGAAGGAACCTTGGTCATCCCCCAGTTCGTGCTGCGGGAGCTGCAGCATATTGCTGACTCCTCCGACACCCTCAAGCGAAATCGGGGGAGGAGGGGGCTGGATATCTTACAGCGGATCCAGAAAAAGGTGGATGTTCCGGTAAAAATACATGACCTCGATTTTCCTGATATCAAGGAAGTGGATGGCAAGTTGGTGGCCATGGCGAAGATATTGGGGGCCAAGGTGATTACCAATGACTTCAATCTGAATAAGGTGGCCGAACTGCACGGGGTTTCCGTCCTGAATATCAATGAGCTGGCAAACTCGCTCAAGCCGGTAGTTCTTCCGGGCGAAGACATGAAGGTCTATGTCCTGAAGGAGGGCAAGGAGTATAACCAGGGCGTGGCTTACTTGGATGATGGAACGATGGTGGTGATCGATAACGGTCGGAGGTCGATTGGTCAGACGGTGGAAGTCTGCGTCACTAGCGTACTGCAGACTACCGCAGGGAGGATGATCTTTACCCGAATGAAGGAGGAGGCTGAGGCGGCTTAGGGATTGGATAGGTAACCTATGAAGGTGGCGGCAATTATTCCCGCAGCGGGAGAAAGCAGGAGGATGGGCAGATCGATTAGGAAGCCTTTCCTCTCCTTGCAGGGCGTTCCCATTTTGGCCCTGACCCTCGGGAGTCTGATGCGCTACCCTGTGATCGAACATTTCCTGGTTTGCCTCAGGCCGGAGGATATGGACTTGGGGAAAACAGGAGTTCTTCCGCACCTGCCCTCGGAAAAGAGGATAACATGGGTTGAGGGAGGAAGGAGACGTCAGGATTCCGTCAATCATGCATTATCCAGGGTGGAGGCCGATGTGGATCTGGTTTTGATCCACGATGGCGTCCGCCCTTTTGTTTCTCGCGAATTGATCGAAAACGCCATCCGGGAGACGCCCCGGTGGGGGGCTACGGTTTTCGGGCTTCCGGCGACCGAGACGGTTAAGGCCGTGAACGAAGAAGGCCTGGTGGTCAAGACGGTGGAAAGGAGCGGCCTCTGGAATATTCAGACCCCCCAGACCTTTCATCGCGACCTGATCATCAGGGCATACCAAAAGGCCCATGAGGAAGGCTTTGAAGGCCCAGACGACGCGTCCTTGGTAGAGCGGGTTGGCGGAGGAGTGAAAGTCCTGATGGGATCGCCCGAAAATATCAAGGTCACCACCGCAAGAGACTTATCCCTGGCCGAGAAGATCTTGGCTTTTGGGGGATCTGATATCCTGAAAGTAGGCTTGGGCTATGACATCCACCCCTTGGTAAGAGGGAGGCCATTGATTTTGGGAGGCGTAGGGGTACCCTTTGAACAAGGTCTTTCTGGGGATTCGGACGCGGATGTCCTAATTCATGCGATTATCGACGCAATTCTTGGGGCGGCCGGCGAAGGGGATATCGGGGGATTTTTTGGGGTGGGGAATCCAAGATTGGCCGGAGCATCCAGCCTACATCTGTTAGGGGAATTGTGGGAGGAAATGAAGCGCAAAGGCATGAGGATTAACAATATCGATGCCACGATGGTCGCCCAAGCCCCCCATCTTTCTCCTTATATTCAAGAGATGAAGAAGAACATCGGAAAGGCTCTCGGGCTAGATGCAGTTCAAATCAATGTTAAAGCTACCACCGCGAAGGGCCTGGGAGTCATCGGCGAGGGGAAGGGCATCTGTGCGCAGGTGGTGGTATCCGCTTTTTTAAAGCCTCCCCTGATTCCTGTTTTCTGACCAGATCAACCATCTCGTCTCTTTCCCGAGGAATCAAAAAAGCTACCCTCTTGCAAAGACGGAATTGGTGGAAACCTGCGTGGCCCCAAGGTCAGACGGGCTCCTACCTCTGGGCGATGGAGGGACGCAATCTTGGGTGGTCCGTTCTCTTAGTGGAAGTAGAAGTGAGAGCACAACCGTGGGAGCCGCTGCCAGAAGGTTGGGGAGGCCGTGATGCCGTTAAAGATTTATAACAGTCTGACACGAAGGAAAGAAGAATTCATTCCTCTGCATCCGGAAGAGGTGAGGATGTATGTCTGTGGGATTACACCTTATGATCTATGCCACATCGGCCATGCCCGGGCTGCACTCGTTTTCGAAACCATCAGGCGGTATATGGAGTTTCGAGGGTATAGGGTCATTATGGTGCGAAACTTCACCGATGTAGACGACAAGATCATTGCCCGGGGTGTCTCCTTGGGCCTGAGTTGGCGGGAGGTTGCAGATCGCTTTATTGCGGAGTACAATCAGGATATGAAAACCCTGGAGTTGGGCCGGGCCACCTTCGAACCAAAGGCCACCGATCATATCCCGGAGATGATCCACATGGTGAAGGCGTTAGAGGAAAAAGGGTGCGCCTACGCGGTCGAGGGAAGTGTCTATTTTGAGGTGAGAAAATTCCCCCTCTATGGGAAACTCTCCCACCGCAATCTCGACGAAATGCTGGCAGGTGCAAGGGTAAAGGTTGACCCTCGCAAGAGAGACCCATTGGATTTTGCCTTGTGGAAAAGGTCCAAGGAAGGGGAGCCTGCCTGGGACAGTCCTTGGGGCGCAGGAAGGCCGGGTTGGCACATTGAGTGTTCGGTGATGGCTATCAAATACCTGGGAGAGACCATCGATATTCACGGGGGGGGCGCAGATCTCGTTTTCCCCCATCACGAAAACGAAATCGCCCAGTCGGAATCCTTTACCGGCAAGGAATTTGCCCACCAATGGATCCACAACGGGTTTGTCAACATTGACTCGGAGAAGATGTCCAAATCGCTCGGAAATTTTTTCACCATCCGTGAGGTACTAAAACAATGTGATGCGGATGCCTTGAAACTCTTCCTCCTTTCCACGCACTATCGAGCCCCAGTTGATTTCTCCGATCGTAAGTTGATCGAGTCCGAGAAGGCGTTAGATCGAGCTCAGCTCGCTTTGCAGAAGGTAGAGGGGGTAGCACGAGAGGGGGGAGGGAATGGCGTCTCCTCGCGCCCCCCGAAAGAGGCACTGCAGAAAGCGGAGGAGGATTTCATGGAGGCCATGGATGATGATTTTCATACACCTAGGGCCATCGCTTCCCTCTTCGACATGATCCGGCAACTCAACGGGTATCTGGAAGAAGGGATAAGGGATCCCTTCTTGGCCGAGGCGGCAGCGCGGATCAGGGAGCTTGCGGGAATACTCGGTTTAATGCAGAGGCGAAGAGCTATTCATTATATCGAGAATCAGGCGGCAACCGAGGTTAGCCCGGGAGAGTATCAAGAGGCGAGGGAACGGCTGAATTTGGTCATAAAAGCGGGTTCCATGCCCGGGCCCGAAGATATCGGCTCAGTTCTCATCTGGAGGGCCCAAGCCCGCAAACGGAGTGATTGGGCTACTTCCGACGAGATCAGAGAGTGGATAGAGGAGATAGGGGTAGCGGTGGAGGACACCCGAGAAGGCTTTTATTGGAAGTACAGATCGACCTGAGCGGCGACAATGTTCGAGGTCTTGTTAGGCCCAAACTCGATCCTTGAGGGCCTGCGCGCAGGACGAAGGGGCCTGAAGGGGCTTTACCTGTTGAGGGGTCGGAGAGGCGAGAAGATCACAGAAATCCTCCGCCTGGCCGAAGAGAGGGGCATTCCAATCACCTGGACAGAGAGGAGCCAGCTTTATTCATTGTGCAAGGAAAATCGCCATCAGGGTGTGATTGCCGTCGTCGAGGCCCAGAAGTACTTCGATTTGGCCGAGACCTTGGCGGAAGTTAAGAAAAGGAATGACCCAGCCTTCTTCTTGATCTTGGATGGAGTTCAAGATTCGGGAAACATGGGCTCAATTCTGCGAACGGCAGAATCGGCCGGGATCGGCGCGGTGATCATCCCCAAGGACAGAGCAGCAAGGCTAAGTCAGGGGACGGCCAAGAGCTCAGTGGGGGCGCAAGAATATGTGAAGGTGGTTAGGGTGTCGAACCTGGCAGAGGCAATCAAGAGGATTAAGGAGGCAGGGATTTGGGTGGTGGGGGCAGACCAACAGGCAGAGAAGGTTTATTATGAGACGGACTTGAGAGGCCCGGTGGCGATGGTGATAGGAGGGGAGGGAAAGGGCCTTAGAAGGCTAACCCGCGAAAGCTGCGACCTCTTAGTGAGAATTCCGATGAGGGGTCGGGTCTCTTGCTTAAATGCCGGGGTGGCTGCGGGGATTATGATTTTTGAAATATTGAGACAAAGAGAGTAAATTGGAATTATGATGTAAAAAGAGGGGATAATTTGCAAATTATTGCGGCAAATGTCGTATTCTATCATCCTTTTTCTTTTGACACCGTGAAAACGGGATTGAGAATAAGGCAAAAAGGAGTTAATATAAAGGGCTGTTTGTCTATATTCCCCGAAGTTCTGCGGCTCGCTGGCGTAGCTCAATCGGCAGAGCGGCTGATTTGTAATCAGCAGGTCGGGGGTTCAATTCCTCTCGCCAGCTCCAAATTGGTGCAGGAAGGATATCTTACCGCCCCGCTTCTTCCATTTCTTGCTGCCAGGGGAGATACCCAAGCGGCCAAAGGGGGCAGACTGTAAATCTGTTGGCAATGCCTTCGGAGGTTCGAATCCTCCTCTCCCCACCATCATTCAATTAGAGGTGGCATTTTCATTCACACGTGCTTTTTGGACTGCAGATATGCCAACTGCCGCGGGAATAGCTCAGTCGGTTAGAGCATCAGCCTTCCAAGCTGAGGGTCGCGGGTTCGAATCCCGTTTCCCGCTCCAGAGCGACTGAAGGTTCTCTGGAGAATTGGATATCGGATCCGTCTCTTGCACAGGATGTAGACGAGATCCTTCATTGTCTTTTTACACATATTAGTAATTGTTTCTATTCTTTAGGGTTGGTGGCAGCCGATCAGGGCCCACGTAGCTCAGTTGGCAGAGCGCATCCTTGGTAAGGATGAGGTCACCAGTTCAATTCTGGTCGTGGGCTCCATAGAAAAAAGATGAAGACTAAAGAAGTACGCACAGTTACATTTGGAATCGTGGATTAAAGGAGGGGAGAGCGAGGATGGCCAAACTCAAATTTGAACGCACCAAAGAGCACATGAACGTCGGCACCATTGGCCACATCGACCATGGCAAGACGACCCTGACGGCCGCCATCACCAAGTGCCTGCATAATGTGAATCCCAATGTCCAATTTCGCCCC
>JAZDMQ010000129.1:0-20159 GCA_043800755.1 bacterium
GGGCACTTTGATGTTTAGGGATGAAGGATGCGTATCTTAATTGTGGAGGACGAGAAGAAGACCGCTGCCTACCTGAAGAAGGGACTCTCGGAGAGCGGCTTCGTCGTCGATGTCGTCGAACAAGGCGAGGATGGGCTCCACCTCGCCCGCACCGGAGATTATGACCTTGTTATCCTCGACGTGATGCTCCCCAAGCAGGATGGATGGTCAGTCCTCAATGAGATGCGACGAAGTGGTAAGCAGACCCCGGTCCTCTTTGTGACGGCCCGTGACTCGATTCAGGACCGGGTCAAAGGACTGGAGCTGGGGGCAGACGATTACCTAGTCAAGCCTTTTGCATTCTCAGAACTGCTGGCGCGGGTTCGTTCCATCCTTCGCCGCGGCCCGGCCCGACAGCCTGAAATGCTGCGCATCGCGGACCTGGAGATCGACCTTTTGCGACACAGAGCGACACGCGACGGAAAGCGCCTCGATTTAACACCGAAGGAGTTTGCCCTCCTCTCTCTGCTGGTACGGCGGGCGGGCGACGTTCTATCCCGGACTCTGATTGCAGAACAGGTATGGGACATGAATTTCGATAGCGATACCAACGTCGTGGATGTATCGGTTCGGCGACTGCGTAGCAAAGTCGACGACCCCTTTGCAAAGAAGTTGATTCATACTGTCCGCGGGATGGGATATGTCCTCGAAGAACGCTGAGAGTACAACAACGGATAAGTACAAGTGGTCCTTCCCTCGGTCCTTATCGATCACGGGAAGATTAACCTTCTTGTACACTTTGTCCGCTCTCGGGATACTCGCCGTATCCGCTGTTTTTTTATATTGGGTGTTGGTTAGCAATTTGCGGAGGGAAGATAGTCAGTCCCTCGCCGAAGAGATTCAAGTGCTGCGCGGTATTTTGCAGGACCGCTCCGACGAGCAAGAGGTTCTGGAGCAAGACTTGAAATGGGAGGAAGGTTCTTCCCGGTATTATAAATACTATATCAGGGTCTTGGATGAACAGGGCCCTCCACTGATCGAGACGCCTGGTATGGACCGTATCATCGCCGCCCCACAGTTCCCAAAACCAATCGGGATTACAGAGATGCCGGAAACAGGAACGAAATGGAGATCGGACGATGGCAGACCCTTTCTCCTGATGGCAGCATGGGCAGAACTTGGTCATTCCGGCGGAAATCACCGACTCCTCCAGGTGGCTCTAGACGTGTCACACGAAGATGCCCTGATCGCCGAGTATCGTCGAAAGTTGGTAGTCGTGCTCTTGTTAGGAACTCTGTTCTCCGCCGGAGTGGGTGTTGCCGTTGCCCGCAGAGGAATGAAGCCCCTGGAGGAGATTACCCGGGCAGTCCAGCGAATCAGTGTAACCCAGCTCCACGAACGGATCGCTCCGGCACAATGGCCAAGAGAATTGGCAACCCTGGCCATCGCCTTCGATGGCATGCTTAACCGCCTCGAGGACTCCTTTACCCGCCTCTCCCAGTTTTCTGCCGACTTGGCTCATGAGTTGCGCACTCCCATCACAAACGTGATGGGCGAAGCAGAGGTGGCTCTCTCCAGAACCAGAACACCGGCCGAGTACCGGCAGGTCCTCGAATCGAGCCTTGAGGAATATGCGAGGCTATCGCATATAGTCGAGAGCTTGCTTTTCTTGGCTCGGGCCGAAAGCAGCAAGATGCGGATTGAACGATCACTGTTCAATGGCCTTAAAGAGATGGAGGCGGTTCGGGAATTCTTTGACGCTGTGGCTGAGGAGGAAGGGGTCGAGGTCATCTGCCAAGGAGAAGAGCAGCTATGCGCTGATTCGATTCTCTTTCGGCAAGCGCTGAGCAATCTGCTTTCCAATGCTCTCCACCACACCCCGCGGAATGGAAAGATCCTGCTCTCCATCCAACAGACTGAGGATGGATGGGTGGAAGTTACTACAAGCGACAGCGGTTGCGGCATTGATCCAGAACACCTCCCAAGGCTTTTTGATCGTTTTTACCGTGTGGATCGTGCACGTTCCCGGAAGACCTCGGGGACGGGGTTGGGCCTGGCGATCGTCAGGTCCATCATGGAGCTTCACGGTGGCGCGGTCGCAATCCAGAGCAAGCCCGCCAAAGGCACTACGGTAATCCTGAGATTTCCCCCACCAGCATGAGTTTCACCTCCAACGAAATGAGCAGATTTCAGTCCTTCTGTCAGGTTCCTGTCCGGGTTCAATCGTTATATTGCCTTGCGCTGTGTGGGTTTTATGACCGATGAGCTCGTTCATTAGATGCCCCTCCATAGAATAACATTGGCCTTCGTCCTTGTCGGTTCCCTTTCATCCGGATTATGGGTCCTTATGCTTGATCGCCTCCGGTAAAGACAAACTGTGCCTTGAGCGTCTTTTCTCTCTGTTGCCTTCTGCTTTCCTCCATCAGGGAATGGAACCAGCCAAGGTCGCACGTTTCACCTTTAGGGAGGGAAAACTACTGCGTCAAATACCGTCCGTCGACACCACGTCCACAGGCCCTGAGAGGACGACAGTAAAAAACCCGCCAGGGAAACTGCTATAACCCCAAGGTTTCTGCCGCCTGTCCAAGTCTCACCTCAAGATGACCAAACTGTAATCTTCCCGTCAGGTTTCTGTTCAGTTTGAACCGTTATATCTTGCAACCGGCCGAGCCTGCTCCGCGATCGAGGGCTCCCTCTTAGTGAAGATCAGGCCTTCAGACGCACTTTCCCTGGGGCGGTGAGAAGCATTCTTTTAGCTCAATATTCATTCGGCGCGAATAATGGCACATCCTCTTCAAGCTCAATGCCCCTTTGTGGGGCCAAACCTGCTCGCAGCTGATGCCCTTTGTCACCTATCACATTCATGAGATTTCACCAGAGGTGTTGCGTGTCGATTCTTGAAAGGTGGTGAGGTGATAGCGGTGGGGAGAAAACGGAGATCCTTACCAGCGAAAGCCTCAGCAGCCTCTTCGACACCCCAATCGAATTCGTGCATGTCAACGGCTACTTTTCAGGCAATACCAGGCAAGGCGTAAGTCGCGTGAAACGGAAGCAGTGCACCACACAGGTGCCTCATCCACTGGCGTAAAGATAAGAATACTTATTTCGTTATGCAAGACACGAAGTCCGCTTTATCAAAATGGTCCAGGAAGCTGTTAAAACGTTCCAAGAACCTTGGCTATCTTGTCTTCTACCACTATGGAAAGCAGCGTTGGTGTCCGGTCTGCGGTAAGTCAGCGCGCGGATTCAGCAAGTTTGGAAGATCTCTCCGTGAAGATGCCAGGTGCGTCCACTGTGGCGCATTGGAAAGACACCGCTTTGTCTGGCTCTATTTCGGTAAGCAGACAGATCTCTTCGATGACGGAGCAAAAAGAGTGTTACATGTGGCCCCGGAGGAATGTTTTGAAAGGCGAATGAAGAAACGTCTGGGGGCTGGCTATCTGACCGCTGATCTGCACAATCCCCGTGTCATGGTGAACTTGGATGTTACCGCTATCCCATGCCCCAATGAGTCATTCGATGTCATTTACTGTAGCCACGTCTTGGAACATGTCCGGGACGACAAGAAGGCTTTGAGGGAGTTTTATCGGGTGCTAAAGGAAGATGGCTGGGCTGCGTTGCTCGTTCCTATAACTGCACAGAGGACTCGTAGGGTTTTTGGTCAGAAAAGACATGTGTGGGAATATGGTCCTGATTTTGTTGATAGACTCCGTGAAACAGGATTTAAGGTCGCGATTACCCGGGTTTCCGACTTGTTTGGAAAGGATGAGGCACTCCTTATGGGACTCAATTCCGCGAGCGGAGAGATTTACCGTTGCACAAGAGCATAGGAGTTTGATTTCGGGGGGTCTCGGAGCTACCCTCAAGAGCCGTGCAAGAATGCGAAAGGCGGTATCCCCTCCCAAGACCCGTAAACGGTCTCTTCCCTGGACAGTACCTTTACTTCTTTCAGTGTTTGTGAATTCCAAAAGCCAAGCTCGTTTGCCAGGGCCGTTCTTCCGCCACGAAACAGAGATGTAAAATCCTCCAGGCGATACTTCACCAATCAGCCACTATCTGCTTTTCTCACAACTTAGCAAATCTCCCGTTGGATCTTAGGATCAAGTAATCTTCGGAAAAAGACGCAGAGCTCCTCTTTTGGTCCTTTTCTATTTACCTCGGACAACCCCATAAAGGAAGTCCTCGGACATCTCTGTAGGGATGATAGAGGACATAGCAACCTCCCGTGTTCGTATCTCTTGGGTATTAAGTGCAAACAATTCCTAAAATTGTGCATTCTTGGTTTCTGAAGGGCGGAAAAAGGGATAGGATGTCATGGAGAAAGAAGGCAAAAGAACTGAAAGGTGAAGTTTACGCTCTGTACCTGGCCTACCAGGACCCCAGGACCCTGGTACGCCAAGGCCTTTGCCGCGTTGGTCTTGGGCTACGCCTTGAGTCCCATCGATTTGATTCCGGATTTCATTCCCGTTCTGGGCTACCTGGACGATCTCGTCATTGTGCCGGCTGGAATTGCCCTCCTTTTGAAGATGATACTTCGGGAAGTTTTAGAGGACTGTCGGGAAAAGGCACCTAACGCTCCCCGAGAGAAGCTACGGAACTGGACCGCCGGGGCGATTATCATTCTTATTTGGATCGTAGCGATCGCCATCACGCCGAAGGTCGTCTGGAGAATCCTCGCCAGATAAACCGTGAAGGAAAACCGAGGGGCGAAAAGACCGCTGGTCCTCAGGACAGAAAGGGGGAGACGAGGAGGTAGGTCAGGGAGGACATCAGGGCGGAGAGGGGGATGGTGAGGATCCAGGCCCAAACGATCCGTCGGGCGACCCCCCAGCGCACCGCCGACAGGCGGGTGGTGGATCCTACCCCCATGATGGCGCCAGCGATGGTGTGGGTGGTGCTCACCGGGATGCCTCCCATTGCGGCCCCAATGATGGAGATGGCGGCAGCCGTCTCGGCGCAAAATCCTCCGATCGGCTTCAGCTTGGTGATGCTCATCCCCATTGTCTTCACGATCCGCCACCCCCCGGCCAAGGTCCCGAGGGCGATGGCCGCATGGGCGGAGAGAATCACCCAGACGGGGACATGGAAGTGCTCGCCCAAATAACCCGAGGTGTAGAGCAGGGTCGCGATGATCCCCATCGTCTTCTGTGCGTCGTTGGTTCCGTGGCCCAGGCTATAGAGGCCGGCAGAGACGAGCTGGAGACGGCGGAAATGGCGATTGACCCGGGAGGGCGAGGCATTCCAGAAGAGATGGATCATGAGCACCATGAGGGAAGAGCCCAAGGCCCAACCGATGAGCGGAGAAAGGACGATGAAGAGACAGATCTTCCCCATCCCTTGCAGAATCAAAACCCCAAAACCCGCCTTGGTCACTGCCGCCCCGGCAAATCCTCCGATCAGCGCATGAGAGGATGAGGTGGGCAGGCCCAGATACCAGGTGATGAGATTCCAGGCGATCGCCCCCATCAAGGCCCCCAAGATCACCCCCTGACTGATCCCCTCCGGGCGAATGACCCCTTTCCCGATGGTGCTTGCCACGCCGACTCCGAAGGTGAAGGCCGCCACGAAATTGAAAAAGGCCGCCCAGCAGACCGCCTGGAGGGGGGTGAGGACCCGGGTGGAGACGATGGTAGCGATGGAATTGGCGGCATCGTGGAAGCCATTCAGGAAGTCGAAGACCAGGGCGAGGCATATGATGAGGATGACCACGGTCAGCATAGGGCATCAACCATGTTTTAACACCACCGCCTCGATGATATTGGCCGCGTCTTCGCACTTGTCGGTGGCTGACTCCAGGGTCTCGTAGATCTCCTTCCATTTGATCACGTCATAGGGGCTGTAATTCCCCTGGAAGAGGCCGGCAATGGCATCCCGGGTGATGCGGTCCGCGCTGTTCTCCAGCCGATTGATCTCCACGCAGTGCTCATAGACATGATCCAGGCCACGCAGCAGCACGATCGCCCTTTCGATCTCTTTGGCCGAGTCATAGATGATGTTGCTCAGCTCTTTGGCCTCGAGGGTCGGGCTTTCGATCTTATACAACACCATCCGGTCCGCCGCGGCCTCGATCAGATCCAGGACATCGTCCAGGGCGCTGGTAAGCGAATAGATGTCCTCGCGGTCGATGGGGGTGATGAAGGTCTGGTTCAGCTTTTTGAATATCTGGTGGGTGATCTTATCTCCCTCGTGCTCCAGATCTTGAAGCCTGCTCGCGCTCGCCTCCGGGTTTTGATAGGTTTCCATCATGATCTTCAGGGTCTCGGCCCCCAAGAGGATATTCTGGGCCGCCTGCTCGAAGAAGTCAAAGAACTTCTCCTCCCTTGGAATGATCCTCACCATAGTCGTTCTCCTTTCCTATCCCCTCTCTCCCTGGTCGCCCCGTTCCTCCGCCAATGTGCCCAGACAAACCAAAGGATCCCAATAATGATGACCGCCCCGATCAGGAAATCTAACTTGTGAAAGATGGCCTGGACCTCCTTCCACCGCTCGCCCAGCTCAAAGCCGATCCAGGCAAGAAAGAAACACCAGGGCAGGGAGCCCGCAAAGGAATAAAAGAGGAATTTCCAGAAGTCCATCCTGGCAATGCCTGCCGGCAGAGAGATGAAGGTCCTGATCACTGGAAGCAGGCGGGCCACGAAGGTGGCCATGTCCCCGTGTTTGGCAAAGAACCGATCCGCCCTCTCCAGGTCCTTTTGGCTGATCAGGATATATCTTCCATATTTCATCACCAGGGGCCTTCCCCCCCAGGCCCCTACCCCGTAGGCAAGGACCGAGCCCACGCTGCATCCCAGCGCCCCGGCCAGGGAAACCCACCAGAGGCTGAATCGCCCCTGAGAGGCGAGATAGCCAGAAAAGGGCATAATGACCTCACTGGGAAGGGGTATGCAGGCGCTTTCAATGGCCATGGCCAAAATGATCCCCAGATATCCCATGGCGGAGATGAGGGAGATGATCAAGCCGGAGAGGAAGCTCAGGATGCTATACACCGGACTTCCCCTTGCGGGATGAGGGCTTTCCCCAAAGGATCAGCACCGCTGGCAGCAGCACCAGGGAGGCAATCGTGCAGGCTCCCACCCCCAGGATACAAGCCACCCCCATGCTGATCAGGCCCGGATAGTCGGAGTAGGTGATGGTGCCGAACCCGAAAGTGGTGGTCAGGGCCGCCATCAGCACAGCCTTCCCCGTCTGGCTCACGGCTAATGCTGCATCGTACCTCCCCTCCTCATGAAAACGATGGAGCATATGCACTCCATAATCCACACCGATGCCGATGATCATGATCACTGCAAAGATGTTCATCAGGTTGAGCTTCATGCCGAAAAGGTCCATCAGCCCAAACATCCAGAGGATCCCGAAACCCAGAGGGAGCAAGGACAGCAGGACGGCCCGAATGCTCCGGAAGTCAAGATAGAGCAGGAGGAGAACGCCTAAAAGGGCAATGAGGGTGGCCAGTTTCGCATCGTGATAGACCCTAGCCTTCAATTCCCGGGAAAGGATACTCACCCCCGCGAATTTAACCGAGCCGACGCTGGACAGATCCTGCAGTAACTTCTCAGGGGGGCCGGCCCTCCAGGCCTCCCGGTCCTGGTAGACATAGGTAGCGATCCGCACCCCCCTCTGGTCCACCTTTAGGTAGCGAGTCAGGATGCGTCCCAAAGAGGATTTATTGACCTCTTCCCAGGTAATCGTTTGCGAGGGGGACAAGAACTTCTGGAATCTCTTCAAGTAGTCATCATAGGCGGAAGGTCTGAAGCCGCTCTGCTGCAAGGCGGCCCGGAAAGTGTGGACGATGCGCCCTCCACTCAGCTCATAGGCCTGCTTGGAGTCGATGTAGGCAAGCCTCTTCTGTTGAGAGACCTGGGAGGGAAGGACGGTCTCCAGGGAGTCAAACCCGGTAATGCCTTCCTTCTGCCCCCAGGATCGGAGGCGGGAGGCAATCTCCTCGTTGACCATCAGGGCTTCCTCCACCGTTTTGCGTTCCACCACCACCACGAAGTGATGATAGGAGAGGCCTAATTTCTCCGCGATCCTCTCCTGGAGCAGGAGGGCCTCGTTATGTTTGGGCCGGATATTGCTGATGTCTTCGTCGAAGCCCAGGGAGGTCGCGAAAAGGCCAAGAAAGAGGCTGACCAGTAGGGAGACTATGACGATCCCCCGGGGAAAGCGAATGAGGGTGGGAAGGAGCCTCTCCAATCCAAAAGATCTCATGCGCGGAGCCAAATCCTTCCGCCTGCGGTTTTCGTCCCAGGCACATAAGGCGGGCAGCAAGATATAGGTGGCCAGGAGACAGAAAAGGATTCCGGTTCCGGTGAGAAGGCCCAATTCGGCGAGGCCGCGGAATTTGGTGACCATCATGGCAAAAAAGGCGACCGCGGTGGTGACTGCCCCGGTAAAGACGGGTTGTCCGGTCTCGGCCAGCATCAGCTCGGCAGAGGAAGGGGCATCTCTGCCAGCTACTCGCTCCTCGAGGTAACGGTTATACATGACGATGGTGAAGTCGATCGCCAGGCCCATGAGGAGCGCTGAAAACCCGCTGGTAGCGAAATTGAGCTCTCCCACCGTGAGGGCGGCGAAGGCGGTGGTCCAGGAAATACCCACCACCAGAGGCAGACCGGCGAAGAAAAGGGATTTGAGGGTCCTGAAAGCCAATAGGAACAAGATGAGGACCCCGATGAAGGTGGTGAGGAAATTCCGCATGATATCCTTCTGGATGGTCTGAGAGTCGTTGAGGGCGATCAAGTATCCCCCCCCATAGCTCACCTTCATCTGCTCCAGGGAGGAGCCTTTTGCCTCCTCCACCTCCCGGCGCGCTTTCTGCTCGGCGGCATTGGCCATCTGCATCAGGTCTTTGCAGAAGAGGATATCCTGGGCTGGCTTCGTAGGCCGGACGATCATCAGGAGCATGGAGCGGTCTTCTGAGAGGTAGTAGCCGTCAAAGGGATAGAGTCGCAGGTTGCCGCCGCGTTTCAGCAGCCGATCCTTCACCAGGGGAAGGATGTTGAAAGGATCCTTTTCGATCAAACCCTTCATGGGGAGGGCGGTGGGGGTGAGCATCAGAGCCTTGATGCGTTGCACCTGCTCCCGAATCCGTCGATCGCTGAGCCGTTCGGCCAGGGCATCGACCTCCTGGGCCGAGAGATAGAGCAGGCCGCTCTCCACCAGCGGCCTGATGTTCTCCATCTCCTCCCAGATCTTGTACTCTACATAATCGATGAGGGGGGAGCAGCGAAACTCCCTGGCGAACACATCGACGAAGTCCTCGAACTCATCGGCGGGGCCCCCCTTCTTGGACTCAATGGCCACCAAGAGGTAGTCCATACTCCCGTAGTCTCGCAGGACCTCCCGAAAGGTATTCACCTTCTCATTGTCCTGGGGAAGGAGCTCAAAGATGTCGGTCTTGATCTGGAGGCGACTGGAGATGAGCAAGGAGAGCAAGAAGGAGAGGAGGATGAGGACCAGGACCAGCCGATAATGGCTATAGGAGAAATGGGCCAGGGAGCGCAGAGTTGCCCTGCGCTTCCCTAAGTCCTTGGGGCCATTGTTCTTGGAATCGCTCTTCATTGAGTAAGGGTCGGCGGGTTTTCCGGGCTGGGAGAGGCGGTGAGTCTAAAAATCGAGAGGGCCTCACGGAGCCGCGAAATCTGGACCTCCAGCGCCGAGACCCGGCGTTGGATCTCTTCGCTTTGGGGGACCTGAGATCCGCAAAGCGCGACCAGGGCGGCTTGGGCCCTTTCGACCTCTTCCACCGCGTGATTGGCCTTTTGCATCTGTCCATCCAAAAAGGCCAGGGCCCGATTGAATTCGGCCCCCACCTCTTGGAGCTCATCGTGCTTTCGCAGGTGGATTCGCAAGGATAGGTTGCCCTGCCCCACCTCCTGAAGAGTTCGCTCAAAACGATAGATGGGACCGGCGATCTTGTGAGATAAGACGATGGAGTAGAAGCCGATCAGGGCCATGACGGCCCCAATCGACAGCCAGATGTATTTTTCGATCGACAAGAAGAGGTGGGCCGCCTCTTGCAGAGTCGCATTCTCCGGCGGAAGATTCGAATAAAGAATGGATAGGAGGGGGGAGTAAAGGCTCAATCCCAGGAAAAGGGTGAAAGAAAAGAGAATGATGATGATGTAGGCGAAGATCTTCCACTGCAATCTCCGCTTGACGACATAGGACCGCCTGAAGACTTTCCCTTTTTCCATCTCACTCCCCTCCTCTTAGAAAAGGGCAAGCCACAACCCAGAGATTAATAGCATCCCCCCTTGCTCTTGTCAACTTGTTCTATCGGCAAGATCAATCCATTCGGACTTGAAAAATGAGGGGAATGGTTCTCTCCCTCTATCGGGACAGGCGGTTTTTTGTTCCGCATAGGGGCCGAGGCACTCCTCGGGCCCGGTGCAGGGAGGGGCTTACCACGCCTTTGCCCTCGGTCTATCGAGGCAATTGGTCCGGATTCCCGCCGCTTACAGTTTCCTTCCCGCCGCCTCCGCGAATGGCCTTAATTCCTGCATGAGAGTGGAAAACCGTTTGGGTTTCAGCGATTGGATCCCGTCGCTGAAGGCCTCCTCGGGTCGCATGTGTACCTCGATCATGAGGCCATCCGCGCCCGCGGCAATGGCTGCCTTGGCCATCGGAGCCACATATTCCCAGTGGCCAGTGCCATGGCTGGGATCCACGAAGATGGGCAGATGGGTCAGCTTACGCAGCACTGGGACAGCATTCAGGTCCAGGGTGAAGCGGGTCTCAGTCTCGAAGGTCCGGATCCCCCTTTCGCAGAGGATTACCTCGTAATTGCCTTGGGAGAGGATGTACTCCGCAGACATCAGGTATTCTTTGATGGTGGTGGCCATGCCGCGCTTCAGGAGCACCGGCTTGTTGATTTCTCCCAGAGAGCGGAGCAAGGCGAAGTTCTGGACATTTCTGGCCCCCACTTGCAGGATGTCGGCATATTGCCCAACCAATTCCACATCCTTGGGGTTGACCACCTCGGTGACGATATAAAGGCCGGTCATCTCCTTCGCCTGGGCCAAGAGCTTGAGCCCCTCCTCTTCCAGGCCCTGGAAGGCGTAGGGTGAGGTCCTGGGCTTGAAGGCCCCCCCGCGCAGGATGCTCGCACCCGCCTCCTTGACCGCCAGGGCGGTCTCCACGAGCTGGGCCTCGCTCTCCACCGAGCAGGGTCCGGCGATGATCGTGAGGCGATCCCCTCCGATCTCCAGGTCGCCGAGCTTGATGACGGTTCTATCCGGCTTGAATTCGCGGCTCGCCAGCTTGAAGGGCTGGAGGATGGGGACCACGCTCTCCACCCCGGGAAGGGACTCTAAGGATTGGAGGCGGGCCTTTCCCCGTTCATCCCCTATGGCCCCCACGACATTTCTCTGGGTCCCGCGAATGATATGGGGTTGATATCCTAATTCGTTGATCCTGCGAATCACTTCCTGCAACTGCTCCTCGGGAGCCCCGGCACGCATCACGATGATCATCTTTTTCCTCCTAATAAAATGGCCACGGATGGTCTCCGTGGCCTTGCAGGATGAGCGGTGTATTCCGAAAACCAGAAGGGGCCACGGTTTTTGCCGTCTATCCCGTGGCCCCGGGGATTCAGCTAAATGGGCGTGCCTCCCGGGGAGCCGAGGGATAGACGGTCATAAAATAGAACTGCCAACACCGTAGCTTCCCTCGTTCCTGTGCCAACGCAATTTCCTCCCTAAGTCCCTCTCCATCGAGATGTTATTTCCTTTATCACCCTTCTCTCCCTCTTGTCAAGCCCTTTTACCCGTTTATCCCCTGTTCGCCCCGCCGACCTCCATTCCTCCTCCCTTTTTCCTGCCGGGGGAATTCGGCGAAAACTCTTTACTCCTCACCGCTTTCATGGTAAAAATAGCAACATAGAACCTTGCGGTTGAAAGCCTTGATGAAAGGAGGGGGGCAGACATGTCAGGACACTCGAAATGGGCTGGAATCAAGCATAAGAAGGCGAAAGTGGATGCCCAGAGAGGGCGCATTTTTACGAAGTTAATCAAAGAGATCACCGTGGCGGCCCGAGTGGGCGGCGGGGACCCGGAAGCAAACGCTCGTCTGCGCACGGCCATCCAGAACGCCAAGGCAGGCAACATGCCGCAGGAGAATATCCAGCGAGCCATCAAGAAGGGAACCGGCGAGCTGCCTGGGGTCACCTATGAGGAATTCTCCTATGAGGGGTATGGACCAGGTGGGGTGGCGGTCCTGTTGGAGGTGATGACGGACAACCGGAATCGCACCGCCCCGGAGATCCGCAAGATCTTCGCCAAGAGCGGGGGTAATTTGGGAGAATTGGGGTGCGTGAGTTGGATGTTTGAGAAAAAGGGCTTGATCTCCGTGGACATGAGCAAGGTCGATGAAGAAAAATTGATGACGGTTGCCCTGGACGCTAGAGCACTGGATATCAGCACCGGGGAGTCAACCTATGATGTGACTGCCACCCCCAAGGAGTTTGAAGCGGTGAAGGGCGCGGTCGCAGCGGCGGGAATCGAGATCTCGGCAGCAGAGATCACCATGCTCCCCCAGACCTACATCAAGCTGGACGGAAAACAGGCCCAACAAATGCTCCATCTCATGGAGGAGCTCGAAGAACATGAGGATGTCCAGAATGTCTACGCCAATTTCGATATCCCCGAAGAGGTCATGTTGAAGATGAGCGCTTAGGGAGGCCTGATGTTAGTCCTGGGGATCGATCCCGGAACCCTCTGCACGGGTTATGGGCTGGTGGATGGAGATCGGGACTCCGCTCGAGCCCTGCAACTGGGGACGATCAGGACCAGCCCCAAAGACCAGTTGCCCTTCCGCCTCCAAAAGATATATGACTCCCTGAGAGGAATCATCGATCGTTATCGGCCGGAATGGGTCGCCGTAGAATCCCCATTTGCTGCCAAGAATGTGCAGAGTGCCCTCAAGTTGGGACAATCCAAGGGGGTGGCGCTGTTGGCGGCAAGACACGGGGGGATTCCGATTGCGGAATATAGCCCCACCCAGGTCAAGTCCATGGTGGCTGGATACGGCCGGGCCGACAAGGAACAGATCCAACAGATGGTGAAAAGGACACTGGGGCTGGCCGAGCTTCCCAAGCCGGCGGATGTGGGGGACGCGCTGGCCATTGCCCTGTGTCACATCTATTGCCATTCGGGAAGGGAGAAGTTCGACCTCCGACCTTAACCTTATGATTGCCCAACTGCGAGGAAAGGTTTGCGCCAAGGCCCCCAATCTGGTCATCGTCGAGGTTGGAGGAGTCGGATTTCAGGTCTTCATTCCCCTCTCCACCTTCTATTGCCTCCCTGAACCAGGGGAGGAGGTCTTCCTCCTGACCCGCACCCACCTGAGAGAAGATGGCATCTCCCTCTACGGATTTCTCTCGGAGACGGAGAGGGCACTCTTTGATCTCCTCTGTGGGATCTCCGGGATCGGTCCTCGATTAGCCACCAATATCCTCTCTGGCATCTCCCCGGATGAGCTCATCGAAGCCCTATCCGCGGGGGATAGCGACCGCCTGCAAGCCATCCCCGGGGTAGGGAAGAAATTGGCGGGAAGGATGGCCTTGGAATTGAGGGAGAAGGTGAGGGGGATCTCAATTGGCGCGGCGCTGAAGGCGGAACCGGAGAAGGTAGAGAGGGACCAAATGGAGGACCTGGTCTCCGCCCTGGTCAATTTAGGATACCACCGCCAAAAAGCCTCCCGGGCCGCGAGCTCTGCTGTGCGGGCGGGAGGAGGTCAAATAGATTTCGAAGGGCTGATTAAAGAGGCCCTGCGGACCTTAACTTCATAATGTCTCGGCCTGAGGCTACCCGGAAGACCCAAGCGATGCCCCAAAGAATCGTCGACAAAGAGCCGTTGGAGGAGGATCGCAAGTACGATCAGACCCTGAGGCCTCATTCCTTCTCCGAGTATATCGGCCAGGAAAGGATCAAGGAGAACCTGCAGGTCTATATCGAGGCCGCCAAGGGCAGGGGGGAACCCCTGGATCACTGTCTTTTTTATGGGCCCCCGGGGCTAGGAAAGACGACCCTGGCCCACATCATCTCCGCGGAGATGCAGGTCTCTCTGCGGGGCACCTCTGGCCCCGCCATTGAAAAGACGGGAGACCTGGCGGCCATCCTCACGAACCTCAAGGAAAACGATGTCCTCTTCATCGACGAAATCCATCGCCTGAGCCATGTGGTGGAGGAGATCCTCTATCCGGCCATGGAGGACTTCCAGTTGGACATCATCATCGGCCAGGGCCCTCACGCCCGCTCGGTCAAGCTCACCTTGCCCAAATTCACCCTGATTGGGGCTACCACCCGGGCAGGCCTATTGACCTCCCCCCTGCGGGACCGCTTCGGGGTGGTGCATCGGCTGGATTATTATCGGGAGCAGGATATCGAATCGATCCTCCATCGAGCGGCGCGGATCATGAAGATCTCCCTCAGCCCAGAGGGGGCTCTGACCCTGGCGGCCCGCTCCCGGGGGACCCCTAGGGTGGCGAATCGGCTGCTGCGCCGGGTCAGGGATTTTGCCGAGGTCTGGGGAAACGGGACCATCACCGAAGGTGTGGCGCGGGAGGCCCTCTCGCGCATGGAGATCGATGAAAAGGGATTCGAGGAGATGGATCGGCGCATCCTCCTCACCATCATCGAAAAATTCTCTGGGGGGCCGGTGGGCGTGGAGACCGTGTCCGCCGCGGTAGGGGAGGAGAAGGACACGATCGAGGATGTCTACGAGCCCTACCTGATCCAATTGGGTTATCTGGCGCGCACCCCTCGCGGTCGAACTGCCACCCGGCTGGCCTTTGAATACTTTGGCCTGCGGCCTCCTCGGAGCCTTCAGGATGAGCTACTCTGAGTCATGAGAATCCTCATGCATCTCTGCTGCGCACCTTGCTCCACCTACAGCCTGCGGGCCTTCCGGGAAGAAGGACACGGCCTCCTGGGATTCTTTTACAATCCCAATGTCCACCCCTTCGGCGAGTACCGGCTGCGAAGGAAGGCCATGGAGGATTATAGCCAAACCATCGGACTGCCGGTGATCTGGCCCGCCCGGCACGAGATCGAATCTTTCCTGCGGGCAGTTGCCTTTCATGAGGAGGAGCGCTGTCGCATCTGCTACCAGATTCGCCTCTCCCAGACGGCCGAGACGGCCCGGAGCCAAGGCTGTGACGAATTCAGCACCACCTTACTGATCAGCCCCTATCAGAGGCATGACCTCCTCCGGGAGGTAGGCTTGAAGGTGGCGGAAGAGCAGGGGATTCCGTTTCGTTACGCTGACCTCCGCCCCGGCTGGAAATGGAGCCGGCAGGAGGCAAGGCAGCTTGGCCTCTATCAGCAAACCTATTGCGGTTGCCTCTTCAGCGAGAAGGAGAGGCAACTGGAGAAGACGAGGAAGAAGGGTTGGTCCCTGGCATCGACTCCATCGGCAAATTTCTGATTCTCTTAGGATGCGTCTTGGCCTTCGTAGGAGGCCTCCTCTTGCTTTGGGGCAAGATTCCCCTCCTGGGAAGACTTCCCGGCGACATCGTCATCCACCAGCGGGGCTGGAGCCTCTATTTCCCCCTTGCCACCTGCATCCTCATCAGCATCCTCCTCACGCTGCTTTTTTCCCTCCTGGGGCGGAGGTGAAAGGCCCCATGCCTCCTCGCCTCCTCCTCTGGACCACTTTGTGTTTCCTCGTCCTGAGCCTCTGCCTCAGCCTCCCTGCCCAGGCGATGGAGGTGAGGGTCCTGATCCTGGAATCCGCCTCCCAGCTGACGCTCTCCAGCGAGGGCACATTCAAGGTCCTGGGTGGCAACCCCTTGGACAATACCTACCAGTATCCCCCCGACCAGAAGGTCCTTATCCGGTCTGACCTCTTCGGCTTCAGGGTCGGAGGCCAGGCGGTATACGACGGTGACCTGAAGGTGGAGGCCGATTCGCCCTTCTTGATCCAGCTAAACGACCGGGCCTACCGAGGCAGGGTGGAGATCCACAAAGAAAAGGACAAGGGGCTTCAGGCGGTCAATGTCCTCGATCTGGAAGAGTATCTGCGCGGGGTCATCAAGGAGGAGATCTCCCCCCAGTGGCCCCTGGAGGCCCTGAAGACCCAGGCGGTGGTGGCGCGCACCTTCGCACTGAGGCAGATCATGGACAACCCGGACCAGCTATTCCACCTGAAATGCACCACCGACTCCCAGGTGTATGGGGGGAGGCAAGGAGAGGATTCGCGCTCCGATCTGGCGGTGCAGGAGACTTCAGGATTGGTATTGACCTACAAGGGAGAGCCCATTCCTGCCTTCTATCATGCAGCCTGCGGGGGCCATACTGAGGATGCCGCGGAGGTCTGGTCCTATAATCACACCTCGCTCCAGGGGGTCCTCTGCAGCTATTGTTGGACTCGTCCGGTCTACTCCTGGCAGGTCAGCCTCAAGCAGGAGGAGATCCGCCGGGCCCTCTTGCGATGGGGCTATCAGGTGGGAGAGATCGAGGCCATCACCCCCCTGGCCCGCACCAAGACCAACCGCATCCTCCGACTGGAGATCCGCCATGACCTGGGAAGGACCCTGATGGAAGGGAAGCGATTTCGCCAGTACCTGGGATACGACCTGATTCGGAGCACCAATTTCTTCGTGAAGCGGGAGAATAGCGGCTTCTCCTTCCAGGGCAAGGGATGGGGCCACGGGGTGGGCCTTTGCCAATGGGGGGCGAAGGGCATGGCAGAGCGCGCCTTTTCTTATGAGGCGATCCTCCAGCACTATTATCCGGGCACCCGCCTCTCCCGCCTCGAGGAGATCGGGCATTGAGGCTTTCTGATTTTGATTATCCGTTGCCGAAGGGCCTGATCGCCCAGGTCCCCTTGCCGAAAAGGGATGCCTCCCGGCTCATGGTCGTCCATCGGGAAGGATCCCAACTGGAACATCGATCCTTTTCCGATCTCGGCGAATTTGCTCGTCCCGGCGACCTGGTCATCCTCAACGATACCCGGGTTCGCCCCTGCCGCCTGAGGGGATGGAAGGAAGATTCCGGGGGGAAGGTGGAGGCCCTGCTCCTCAAGGAAAGGGAAAAAGGGATCTGGGAGGCCCTGCTCAAGCCCGGGAACAAGGTGAGGAAGGATCAGCAGCTCATCCTGGCCCAGGGCAGGTTGCACGCCAGGGTCCTCGATGGAGCGGGAAGGCCCCGGCGCCTTCTGCAACTCCATGCCAACGGGGACTTAGGTGAGATCTTGAGGGAATGGGGCGAGATGCCCCTGCCCCCTTACATCAAGAGGGATCCCACCTCCGGGGCCGAGGTCGGCCTGCGGCAGATGGATAAGGATCGCTATCAGACCGTCTTCGCCAAGCAGGAGGGGGCAGTGGCCGCGCCCACGGCTGGGCTTCACTTCACCCCCAGACTCCTGGAGAGACTCCGCTCAGCTGGGGTAGGCATTGCCTATCTCACCCTCCATGTGGGCCCCGGCACCTTTCAGCCGGTGAGGAGCGAGGAGATCGCTGGCCATCTCATGGAGCCGGAGGAATATATCATCCCAGACTCCACCGCGGAGGCGATTGCAGACTGCAAGAGGCAGGGTCATCGGGTCATCGTGGTGGGGACCACCTGCGTCAGGGCCTTGGAATCCGGCGCCCGCGAAGGAGGAGCCGTCCAGCCGGGGGCCGGAGTCGCCTCTCTCTTCATCTATCCCGGCTACCGATTCAAGGTCGCCGACGCCCTGCTGACCAATTTTCACTTGCCGCGCTCCACCCTCCTCATGCTGGTTTCGGCCTTCGCCGGCCTGGAACTTTGCTGGAAGGCCTACCAGGAGGCCATTGCCCTGGGCTACCGATTTTACAGCTATGGGGATGCCATGCTGATCCTATGACCGGAAGAATGAAATTCGAGCTGCTCAGACAGGATCAGGAAACGCAGGCACGGCGGGGGAGGGTCCAGACCCCTCATGGCCGCATCGAGACCCCGGCCTTCATGCCCGTGGGGACCCAGGGGACGGTGAAGACCCTTTCCCCTCAGGAACTGGAGGATCTGGGGGCCCAGATCTTCCTGGCCAATACCTACCATCTCTATCTGCGCCCCGGGCATGAGATCATCTCCCAGCTGGGCGGGCTCCATGCCTTCGCCTCTTGGCCCCACCCCATCCTCACCGATAGCGGAGGCTATCAGGTCTTCAGCATGGCCCAGATCCGCAGGATCGCCGAAGAGGGGATCCACTTCCAATCCCACCTGGATGGCTCTTCCCACTTCCTCTCACCGGAGAGGGCGATGGAGATCCAGGAGGCCCTGGGGGCCGATATCATCATGACCCTCGACGAGTGCACCCCCTACCCCGCCACCCATGACCACGCCAAGGCCTCGCTGGAGATGACCGGCCGCTGGGCAGCCAGATGCCAAGAGGCCCACCGATCCAATGCCCAGGCCTTATTCGGCATTGCCCAGGGGGGGACCTTCCTCGATCTGCGAAAGCAGAGCATCGAGGACCTCCTGGAGCTCGATTTGGAGGGATATGCCCTGGGCGGCCTGAGCGTAGGAGAGAGTAAGGGCCAGATGTATGAAGTGGTTTCCGCCTGTGCCGGCCTCCTGCCCAGGGAGCGGCCGCGCTACCTCATGGGCGTGGGCACCCCGGAGGACCTCTTGGAGTGCGTCGGCTTCGGCATGGACCTCTTCGACTGCGTCATGCCCACCCGCCACGCCCGCAACGGCAGCCTGTTCACCCGCTCCGGCCGCATGAGCATCAAGAATACCAAATATGTCAAAGACCCGCGGCCCATCGACGAGGAGTGCGTCTGCTACGCCTGCCAGCGCTTTTCCCGGGCCTATCTCCGGCACCTCTTCCTGGCGGACGAGATCCTCGCCCTCCGCCTCAATACCTTGCACAACCTCCATTTCTACCTAACATTGATGCGGGGCGCCCGGGAGGCGATCGAGGGAGGATCTTTTCTGAGCTTCAAAGGGAGGACCCTCTCACAACTGAGGTCGCGGGAGGAAGGGGACTCAGCGGAAAGGTCAGGGTGAGTCATCTTCGAAAAAGGGGTTGGAAAGAGCAACGCCTTGTGGTAATTTGAAGGCTAATCTCGGAAAAATAAGAAAGGAGATCAATCATGAACCTGGCATACGCAATGGGGGCAGTCCCTTCCGGGGGCGGCGGAGGGATGGGGGGGTTAGGCGCATTCCTTCCCCTGATCCTGATGTTTGGGGTCTTTTACTTTCTCCTCATTCACCCCCAGAGAAAGAAGCAGAAGCAGCATCAGCAGATGCTGACGGAGCTGAAGCGGGGAGATCAGATCATCACCGCCGGTCCGATCCATGCCACCATCGAGGGCCTCACCGATACGGTGGTCAAGGTGAAGATCGCAGACAATGTCCTGATCGATATCCCCCGCAGTGCGATTGCAGCCAAGATCGGAGCGCCCGAGCCCAAGGGCTAAGGCGCATGAAGCGCTGGCTATGGGCGGGCCGGGGAGAGCTGCTCCTGGTAATGGCACACGGAGTTATAGTGGGCCTTCCAATCTGGAGGCAGATGGGGCAGGAGGATCCTCCAGGCTTCGAGGATACACTCGATATAGCGCGGCGAAAGGTCCGCCTTCAGGGGGCAATAGGGGGCCCGATAGAACTCCACGGGCCCCGAGGGGGATTCGCTGAATCGGGGATAGAGGGGAAAGCTCCGGCAGTCGAAGGGACGAAAGGGCCGGATGCCACAGCCTTTGTAGAGCAAGAAGGGGCAGTTCTTCTGATAATCCATCATCCCATACCGGCCCGAGGGCAGCTCGATCTGCTGAAATGGATTCTCCCCCTCCGGCAGGCTGATCTTTTCCCTGATGTATTCCAACTCATAGGGGAGGAAGAGGACCGTCTCCGGCATCTGGGTCTCGCAGGCGCCGTTGCAGGAGCTGGCGCAGTCGAGCACCGCCTCCTCGGTGAGGCGATAGACCTCCTCGATGCGTTCGTTCATCTCCTGTTGCCGGTCTTCTTCGGAATTTGGTCTCATTTCATTCGTATCCCATTAAATGGCATCACATCCTATGCGACTGCGAGGATTTTTTCCAGAGAAATCTTAGTCCCCAGAACCATCGGGGTCTTTTCCTCGGCTCGATCTGCGATTCCGGCAACCGCCGGATTGGGGTTCACTTTTGAATGGGGAGGAGGACGCTAAAATGGGAAAAGCAAGACTGCTGGCAACCTTAGCCCTGGTCATCTTTTCTGCTTTTTGCATCGTCTCTTCTG
>JAZDMQ010000145.1:0-26557 GCA_043800755.1 bacterium
CGCTTTCAACGCGCGAGCAATGCTTGGATTCAAATGGAAGAGGGGAGGAACCCAACATCCATGAAAACTACCAAGTTTCTTTCAATCGCCTTAATTTCCGCTGTTGTTCTTGCGGCCGCCTATTTCCTTGTCTATAGACACAAACAGACGCTGGCCCCACCCACCGAGGGTTCCATCGAAAATCAGCGACAGGGGGATTCGCCGGCTCTCTCGGGCAAGGAACAAACCTATATTGTCGCCTCTGACTATGTCTTCATCCGACGAGACTCGAGTGTCCGTTCGCCGGAAGAAGACCTCTCCTACCAACAACTGCAAGAGAAGGATCCCAAGGATTTGGCCCCTTGCCTCTACTACGGAGAAAGCGTCATGGGCGAGGCTGATCCCACCCGTCCAGATGTCATAGTTCTCCGCACCCCAGTTCAGGGATATGCGGATGCAAAGAAATTCTGGCTTCAACCGCCCCTTGATCCCGTCGAGACGGCCCGCTACATGTGCGTGAGGGATTCGGTCAAGGTGTATGTCGTGCCGGACAAGGGGGCCAAGGAGGCCCTCGCTCTGAAACAGGGGGAAGTGGTGGAGGCAGACGGGAAATTGAATATCAACAACGCTTCCTGGATCAGGGCACCTTTCAACGCCACGGACAGGCCACGCCGTGGTTTTATTCTGACTTCGGATTTGACCCCTTTGGTAACGGGAAAAGTCAATGAATCACATGTAGCCTTACCAGAAATCCCGTCATCCATCAGGGATTCGAATCTGTTGTTGACCGTTAGAGAAAGGCAAAAACTGTCAAATCATGGTTTCTATATCGAAGAAATTCCTCCCCTGGAATATATCGAGACCGATGACATGGCAGATCGTTACAGGAGGGACGATGCAGGGCAACAGTTTTTCATCACTTCAGATCTTTACCTCCATGTCTTTCACCTGATCTTCGATCGGATGCTCCAGGACATCGAGGAAATCAAAATCTGCCCCCGGGTCCAGTCTATGGCGGCCAACCTGGCCAAAGCGGCGGCGGAGGAGTTCAAACTTCATGGCAATTCATCTCCGGTCGTAAAGGAAGCCTTGCTCCACAATCTTATCTATTTCTCTGTCGCGGCAAAACTTATTGATCCGAAGTTCGCATCTTTGGACATCGTCTCCACCGATGTGGATGCTCTGGTGAAATCGATCCAAACCGCCTCCGGCCCCATCCCTTCCCTGAAAAACCCGGTATCCCTCGGGAAGGAGGATTTTACCCAGTACAAGGTTCGGGGGCATTACGAGAAGAACAAGACCCTTCAGCGCTACTTTCGGGGCATGATGTGGTTCGGCCGACACAGTTTCCTGCTATCGGATAAGACGAAGACCGTTGCCGCCATTCTGATCCCCGGCCTCGTCAAGCAAGCCAAGGAGATGGAGACCGTGGACCGTCTGAACGGCCTTTTCTCCTATCTGGTGGGCCAAGAGGACGATTACACTCTTTGGGGCTATAGGAAGGTCAACAAGGAAGTGTTCGGGACAGAAACACCGACACCCAAGGACCTGTCAGCCGATCTCGAAGGAAAGCTCGATGCCTTTCAAAAGGCGGTTCCCCGCCTTCTGCCCTCCCCCAAGATCGTATCTATGCAGACCGGCCTGAACAAAACCCAGGAGGAGCGGCTCCGCATGACCGCAGGCTTCAAATTCTTTGGTCAACGCTTCACCTGGGATGCCTATATCTTTAACCAGCTTACCTCTCCCAGTGTAGGGAACAACGACAATCCCAGGAACCTGCCTTCCGCCCTGGACGCCATGATGCTGATCGGCTCCTCGGCCGCCAGGATCGTACAGCAAGAGGAACAGAGGAAACATCGTTGGGTCAATTATGATCAGCAAGTCGCGAAAGTCGAGCGCGAGGTGGATGGACAGCTCGCAAAGCGGTCCACTTTCTATGATGACTGGCTTTACTCGATCAGCACCTTGTTTCAGCCCCTCCGGAGCCGGCAGCTCTTCGTTCTTTCGGAGCCGTGGCCGTACAAGAGCCTTAACGCCGGTGTGGCCTCCTGGACGGAGCTGAAACACGATACCATCCTTTATTCCAAGCAGTCCGCCGCGGAGGCCGGAGAGGGAGAGGTATTCGAGGTTCCCCCGTACGAGCCACCCGACCCGAAAGGGTATGTGGAGCCCAACCCTGTTTTCTTTAGTCAAATCGCAAACTTGGCAGGGGAGATCGCAGCCAAGCTCAAAGCGTCCGATTTCATCACCGAAGAGTACTTTGACAAATGGGAGCAGTTCAAAGAATTAGCACAGAGGGCGGGCCAGATTGCCGAGAAGGAAGTGAAAGGTGAATCCATTACCCGAGAAGACTACCAATGGATTCGAGAGATGCGAAATTCGCTGAACAGGGGATTGTTGCTCCCTCGCGATACAGGTGAGATTATTGAAACCAAGGATCTGCAGATGGCCCTCATTGCTGACGTGGCCACGGACTATTTTGCCGGGCGTGTCCTGGAGGTGGGGACCGGTGTGCCGCAGAGAATGGTGGTGGTCTGCAAGGATGCCTGCGGAGGAACCAGGCTCACGGTGGGGTATGTCTATTCCTGGTACGAATTCCCTTCCGCCAAGAGATGGACGGATACAGAATGGAAGGAAGTGGTTTATGGCCCAAGGGGGAAAGAAAGGACCGCCTTGGGGATCCAGTCACCTGGCTGGTATGATAAGTTCAGAAAATAAGTCCTATGCGAATTGTTATTCTTTTTTTGGCTTTCTTGGTTCTCCCATCTTCTCCCCTATCCGCCCGGAGCTGGCATTACTCTTTCTGGAGCGATAATCCTCAGAAGTATCTCGAAGTCATAGACAGCCAACCCGCTCCCCCAATAAGGCCGCATCCGGGGATCTTCCGGGCTGGGATCGTCACCCACCATTTTCTGGCTCACCGCCTCATGGTTGATTTTTTTCAGTGCCTGAAGATCTGTTCCTCGCCGAAAAAAATCTTCCTGATCGGGCCCAACCATTATTATCAGGGCACGCAACCCGTCAGCCTTTCGTCGCTCCCCTGGAAGACCCCCTTCGGGTCTTTGAGGACGGATCGTTCTTTGGTCGCCAGAATGAAAACACGGCTGGGCTTGCCCGAAGATCCCGATGCCTTCAGCGGAGAACATTCTCTGGGTGTCTTGATCCCCTTTGTAAAATTCTATTTTCCCGATTCCAAGATCGTCCCTGTTCTTCTCAAGCCTGATGTACCGGAGCCCATGTTGGAAAGGTTTGGTGACCAATTATTGGAGTTTCTTGGCCAGCCGAGCCATGTCATCATTCTCAGCATGGACTTTTCCCATGACTGTCCATCGGAAACGGCGGATGCCGCCGACCAAGCCGCTCAAGAAGCGATCACCTTCTTGCGAGACGGTCAGACCTCCACCCTCCATGTGGACTGTCGCAGCGGTCTCCGTGCCCTTCTCAAAACACTCCGCAGGTTGGACAATATCCAGGCCGATTTCAGAGATCACACGAATTCTGCGATATTGACAGGCCATAGGGACCAAACCAATGTGACCAGCTATTTCACCATCTTTTTCCTGCAACGATCTCAACCTTCTTCTTCTCTAAGCTTGAACAATCGATGATGTCCCTGAACCATGGGGTCTCGATGCAAGTCGGGAAAAATGTCGTTGAAAAATTCCATAAACACGATAAACTAAGGCGACGCAAAAGGGGACATCGGTTCTGAGATCCGTTATCGAGTCTTTAGGACCAACCTCCCCGCATTTGAGAATTCCTCGCAGATCTGCTGGGGGAGCTTCAAGGGAGGCACATCATTCCGAAATTCACGTACTCCAACGCCCCACGGGAAATGGAAGTTTACGGATATGACTCCGTGGTCAAAAGCCATTGTCGGATGTGCCATGGTGGCTGCGGGGTCTTGGTCTACCTCAAGGGCGGCAAGGTGGCCAAGATTGCCGGGGACCCGGATTGTCCCATCAATCATGGCACCTTGTGCAGCAAAGGGATTGCCTCCGCCCAGCTTGCTTATCATCCCGATCGATTGACCCATCCGGTTCGCCGCATTGGGCCCAAGAGCAGCGGCCGCTGGGAACGCATCACCTGGGACGAGGCGCTGGATAACATCGCCGAACGGATTCTGGATTACAGGGCCCGATTCGGTGCCGAATCCATCGTCATGGGATACGGAACCGGCAGAGAGAACGAGGCGGTCATTTACCGGTTCGCCAACCTGCTGGGGACGCCCAATGTGTTGACGGCGGGGCATTTTTGCTACGGCCCGCGCATCGCCACCGGAATTATCACTTGTGGCTCCAATCCCATTGTGGACTATGAAAACCATCCCCGATGCATCCTGCTCTGGGGCAATAATCTGGTCATCAGCAACCCGGATGAATACAAGGGAGAGGCCTTTTCGGTGAGTCTGGACCAGGGAGCCAAGTTGATCGTTGTCGACCCCCGTCTGACTCGGGCGGCTGCACGGGCCGATATCTGGCTTCAGTTGAGGCCGGGAACGGATACGGCCCTTGCCTTGGGCATGCTTCACGTAATTATAAATGAGGCGCTTTACGATAAGGAGTTCGTGGACAAATACGTTCACGGCTGGGAGCCCTTTGTCCGGCGGATACAGGAATACCCGCCAGAGAAGGCAGCCAAGATTACCTGGGTCCCAGAAAATAAAATCATCGATGCGGCCCGCCTTTATGCGACCACCAAACCAGCCGGTATTCAGTGGGGCGTTGCCATTGAGCAGCAAATCAATTGTGCCGACAATGATCGGATTCTCATGGCCATGATGGGAATCACCGGCAACCTCGATGTATCCGGCGGCCAGGTCTTGTTTCGCCCCCCGAAAATCCGCAGTGTGAGCGCTTTTGGTGCCCACAACCTGCTCCCGGAGAAACAGGCGAGCAAAAGGCTCGGCGGTGATCGGTTTCGATTGGCCGGAAACTTCGGAATCATCAATCCCAAGTGCGTATGGGATGCCATCATCGAGGAAAAGCCCTACCCGGTGAAGATGCTTTTCCTCATCAGCACCAACCCGCTCTTGACCCGCGCCAACGCCAAAGAAGTACGCCGGGCTTTGGAACGAGTTGAATTCATGGTGGTTTCCGATTTCTTTCTTACTCCCACGGCGGAGCTGGCCGATATCGTACTCCCCTCGGCCACCTGGCTGGAGATGGACTATATTGGCGATTATTGGAAACGGCATGGATATCTCCTTCCCCGCCGAAAGGTAATTCAAGTAGGAGAGTGCCGATCGGACCATGAGATGTTGAATGATCTTGCTCACCGGGTGGGCCAAGGAGACCATTGGTGGGATACCTTCGAAGACGGCCTGGATTACATCCTGGAGCCCGTGGGGTTGACTTGGCAAGATTTCAAAAAGATGGATCATATCCGGGGGGAAATTCAGTATCAAAAATACAAAGAAAAAGGATTCTCCACCCCAACGGGAAAGCTTGAGATCTATTCGACCCTCCTCGAAAAATGGGGCTATGATCCCCTGCCTCAGTTTTACGAGCCTCCGGAAAGCCCCTATAGCACACCTGATCTCTACCAAGATTATCCCTACATCCTGATCACCGGAAGACGGCTGCCGGGCTTTTTCCATACGGAAAACCGACAAATTCCCTGGTTGCGCGAGCTACACAGCAACCCCACGGTGGAGATTCATCCTGAAGCCGCCAAAAAAGAAGGCATTGATGAAGGGGATTGGGTGATCATCGAATCGCCGCGAGGAAAGGTGAGGCAGCGGGCGAAACTGTTCGAAGGCATGGACCGGCGGGTTATTTCGGCGGAGCATGGGTGGTGGTTCCCTGAAAACAGAGATCCTGGACATGGATGGGATGAATCCAATATCAACATCCTCACCGACAATTCTTTCGACCACTGTGACCCGGCTATGGGCGCCACGCCTGTCAGGACCCTTCTGTGCAAGATTTATCGGGAGAAAGAAGAAGGGGGGAGCCGTTCATGAGCCGCTATTCGCTTTGGTTCGACGAAGAAGCGTGCTGGGGATGCAAGACCTGTGAAGTCGCGTGCAAACAGGAGTGCAATCTTCCCTACGGCGTCAGATTGATCTCAGTGATGGAAGATGGCCCGAGAATCGTCGACGGTAATCCATTTCTTGTGTATCGGGTAAATGTCTGCAGACACTGCGATGAGCCTGCCTGCGCGGAAGTTTGTCCTGGGGGGGCGATAACCAAGAGGCCGGACGGAATCGTGGTCCTGGATGAGAAGAAGTGTTCGGGCTGCCAAACATGTATGGATAACTGCCCCTACCAAACCATTGACTTTGACCTGGGTCAAGGCACAGCACGAAAATGCAACCTTTGCCACCACCGGGTGGAAAAGGGACTCATTCCGGCCTGCGCGGATAATGTTTGCTTATCCCATTGCATTCATTTTGTAGAAAAGGATGAGATTTAGCCTCATGGGCTCCCAGGGCCTCAGGACCGGGGCATCGGCCATCATCACAACCTGGCCGCAGATGTCGTGCGCTGGTGAACTCTTGCTTTTTGTATGGGGGCTTTCATCGGGTTTGTCCAACTGGAATCAGCATTGAGGCTTTTTCTCGGGAGAGAATGAAGAGGTACGACGGATGATGCCTGCTGGACTCAAGAGGTGCCAGATTGCGGCCGGCGTTCTTGCGGGGGGCCGTGGGAAGCGTTTCGGCGGGAGGCCTAAGGGACTCCTGCAAGTCGCGCCGGGCATTTGCATCATGGAAACGCAAGTGGCAGAGCTGGCTTCTTCCGGCGTTGAGGAGGTGATCATCCTTGCGAACGACCCCCTACCCTACAGAGCGTTCGGACCCAACATCGTTCCGGACCTGAGGGTAGGCACGGGGCCGCTGGGAGGAATCGAGGCCGCGGTTTCCTATTATGCAAGCCGGTTCAAAGCCACCCTTTTTCTACCCTGCGACCTGCCCGGCATCACCGCCGGGCAGATAAGAATCTTGAAAGATAGCTTCGTGAAGGCGAGGGCGGGCGTAGCCGTTGCGGTAACCGAGGGAGCCTTGTGGGAGCCCTTGTGCGCCGTCGTCGATAACCGGCTCCTGCCTGCCATCAGTGAGGCCATCGAAGAGGGAAAACGCAAGGTGGGGGAAGTTTGGCAGAATCTGGAGGTGGCATTCGTCCACTTTTCTGATCCAGAGCCGTTTTTCAATGTGAACACCCCAATGGATTTGCTCTCCTGGCTTACAGACCAGGGAAGGCAAAATGAAAGCCGGAATACGAAGGGAAAGGGCAGGATTGCGGGGGGAAGGAAAGGAGTCGCGTCTGGGGGAAGAAAGGACGGACGTTGTTTCTAAGACACGCTATTAAGTTAGAACTAACCCATGGATTGTCCCGGCAGTCAAACGCTTTGATGTCTATCTCGTCAATCTTGATCCGACGATTGGCCGCGAGATCCAGAAAACCCGCCCATCCCTCGTAGTTTCACCGGATGAAATCAATCAGCACATCGCCACGGTCATTTTGGCGCCAATAACCACGAGGGAAAGGTCGAACCCGATGCGGGTTCCTTGTCGGTTTCAAGGAAAGGAAGGACAGGTGGTTCTCGGTCAACTGCGAACCATGGATAAGGTGCGACTCGTGCGGGGGCTGGGCCGGATTAGCACAAAGGCCCAGGGTGAGATTCTGAGAGTGCTTGCGGAAATGTTTGTTGAATGAAGCCGCTTAATGACATATGAAGATGTGACCCTCCTCCACTCCTCCTCCACTCGCCTCCTCCCTCTTTTTTCGCCTATTCTTCATTCTTGCCACGACCAGAGAGTTTTCCGACGACGTAAAACATCACCGGGATGAGGAAGATGGCGATCAGCGATGCAGCAGCGGTGCCGCCCATGACGGCCGTGCCCATAATCTGTCGCGCCACAGCCCCCGCCCCCGTAGAAAAGGCAAGGGGCATCACCCCAAAGATGAAGGCAAACGAGGTCATGAGGATGGGCCTTAGACGCAAACGGGCCCCTTCCAGGGCGGCATCAGTAAGGGACTTCCCCAACTCGTGCCGCTTCTTGGCAAACTCGACGATCAGAATGGCATTCTTCGCGGATAAACCGATGAGCACGATGAGGCCGATTTGGGCATAGACGTTGTTGGCCTGGCCGCGCAGCCAGATCGCGGCCAAGGCCCCAAAGACGGCGACGGGGGTTACGAGCAAAACGCTAAGGGGCAGCGACCAACTCTCATACAGGGCAGCCAAGATGAGGAAGACACAGAGCAGGGAGAACCCGAAGATGACCCACGCCGATATCCCTTCCTGAGCCTTTTTCTCCTGGAAACTCATGCCGAGGTAGTCGTAACCCATCTCTCTTGGCATCGTCTGGGCAAAGACCTCTTCCAGGGCCTTCATGGCCTGCGCAGAGCTGAAGCCGGGCTTGGCCATGGCATTGATCTGAGCGCACCGATAAAGATTGTATCGCATCGTAAATTCAGGCCCGACACGGGACTCAATGCTGGTCACCGATGAGAGTGGTACCGGATTTCCCCTATCATTGCGCACATAGAACTGCCCCACATTCTCCGCCTTGGTGCGGAATTCTCCCTCCGCCTGAACATAGACCTGCCACTGCCGACCGAAGCGATTGAAGTAATTGACGAAGGTTCCCCCCATGAAGGCTTGAAGGGTTTGATAGACCTGCGCGAGATCGATGCCTTGCTTGAGCACTTTGTCCCGATCTACGTTGACGTAAACTTGGGGCACGGAGGGGAGAAAGGTGGTCGTAACGCGAGCAAGCTCAGGTCGATTGCGCGCCGCTTCGATGAACTTGTTGACATTCTGCGCGAGGTAGGGAATGTCCTTGCCCGCTCGATCCTCGAGGACCATCGTGACGCCTCCGGCCGTCCCGATGCCCGGAATGGCAGGGGGCGGAAAGCAAAAGGCGATGGCTTGTGGCAATTTGGCCAGCTCGCGATTCAGATGGGCCATGATGGCCTGGTATTTCTCCTCGGGCTTCTTCCGCTCTTTCCAGTGTTTCAAAGGCGCAAAATAAAACCCGTTGTACGTGTTTTGGGCAATGCTCAGCAAACTGATGCCAACGACCGTCAGGTAGTGTTCGACGCCGGGGGTGTTCTTGACGATCTCGTCAATCTTTCGGCAGACATCATCGGTGCGCTGCAGTGAGGCGGCATCGGGCAAGGAGACATTCACGAACAGGTAGCCCTGGTCTTCTTCCGGCAAGAACTCCTTGGGGATTCCTTTGCCGATCACTCCCGCAAGGATTGCGATTCCCACCAGGAATAAGAGGCTCAAGACGCTTTTGCGAATCAGGGTACCACACAGGCCAATATAGCCGTTAGAGGCCCTCTTGAAGAGACGGTTGAAGACCCTGAAAAAGGGAGCCAGCGGTCCACGTGCTTCCTGTCTGGGCTTGAGGAGGAGGGCACAAAGGGCCGGACTGAGGCTGAGGGCGTTGAAGGCTGAGATAAGGACCGAGATGGCTACCGTCACGGCAAATTGCTGGTAGAGCCTGCCGGTGATACCCGGAACGAAGATGGTGGGGACAAAGACGGCGGAGAGGATCAAGGCAATGGCCATCACCGGCCCGGAAACTTCTCTCATTGCCTGAAGCGACGCCTCCCTCGGGGACATGCCCTCCTCGATATGGCGTTCGACCGCCTCCACCACCACGATGGCATCGTCGACGACCAGGCCTATGGCCAGAACCAGCCCGAAGAGGGACAGGGTATTGATCGAAAATCCGAGAAGGGGGAAAACAGCAAAAGTGCCGATGAGGGAGACGGGGACTGCCAGGGCGGGGATGAGGGTTGCCCTCCAGCTCTGCAAAAAGAGGAATACCACCAGGATCACGAGGAGCAAGGCCTGCAAGAGCGTCTTGGTGATCTCGTTGATCCCCTCCGTGACGCTCCGAGTCGTGTCGAGGACATCTCCGTAGTCGATATCGGCTGGGAATCGCTTCTTGGCCTCCTCCATCACTTTCCTGGCGGCTTTGGCGGTGGCAATGGCATTGGAGCCCGGCAACTGGTAGATCGCTATCCCTGCAGCAGGTTGGCTGTCCAGCCGATCCCTGATGCTGTAGGCCTGCGCCCCCAACTCGATCCGGGCCACGTCCCTCAGGCGAACGATCGATCCGTCGGGTTGGGCACGAACAACGATTTGGCCAAACTCCTCATCCGTGGTGAGGCGGCCTTGGGTGCGGACCGTGTAGGTGAATTCCTGCCCCGGGGGGGCCGGTTCTCCACTGAGCTGTCCGGCCGGATTGACCGCATTTTGCTTCTGGACGGCACTGATGATTTCGGCGATGGTGATGCCGAGCTTGGCCAGCGTATCGGGCCTCACCCAGATCCGCATCGCATATTGGCCCGCACCAAACACATTCACCATGGCAATTCCGGGCACGCGCAGAAGGGGGTCTATGAGGTTGATGATGGCATAGTTGGAGAGAAACTCGCCATCGTAGGTCCCATGAGGTGAGGTGAGGGCAAATAGCATCAATATGGAGGAGCGAGATTTCTGGATGGTGAAACCATAATTGCGGACATCCAGAGGAAACTGGGATTGGGCCTGATTCTGTCTGATCACGGTGAGGACATGGTCCGTGTTCGGATTGCTTTTCACGTCGAAGTTGACGAACATCCTCATCACGCCATTATTGGCGTTTATGGAATACATGTAGTTCATATTATCCACGCCGCTCATTTGCTGCTCCAGTGGGATGGCGACGGCCTGCTCCACCGTTTCTGCGTCCGCACCGACATAGGCAGTCTGGAGCTGGATCTCCGGGGGAATGATCTCCGGAAACTGAGCCACCGGCAACCCCACCATGGCCACGAGGCCCAAGATGACGAAGATGATGGAGATGACCATGGCCACGATGGGACGATCGATAAAGAACCTTGACATGGCAGCTTACCTTTTCTCCGTTTTTGCTGGCGCTGCGGGGTTTTCTTCCGGCTCAGGCTTTGCAGGCACCTCTGGCTTAGCCTGGGGCTAAATCTCCGGCTTGGCGCCACCTTCGGCACCAAAGGGCCTTGGATTGACCGTCATCCCCTGTCTGGCCTTCTGGACCCCTTCCACTACGACCCTCTCCCCTGGCTTCAGCCCCTCCTCGATCACCCAGAGAGTATCGACGCGCTCGGCCACTTTCACCGGCCGTATGTCGACCTTGTTGTCCGAGCCCACCACTGCCACCTGGTAGCTTCCTTGGAGCTCCATGACCGCCCGCTGGGGCGCCAGCAGTGCCCCTTTCTTGATCCTGGTCTGGGCACGGACCCGGGCGAATTGTCCGGGCCGGAGGAGATTTCCCGGGTTGGGGAAGAGGGCGGCAACCTTGATCGTGCCGGTCCTTACATCCACCTCGCGGTCTGCAAAGGCAAACGCTCCCTGGTGAGGGTGGACGCTCCCATCAGCAAGGATCAGCTCGAGCACCTGCTGAGTGCGCACCCCACCGTTCTGCGCGTCCCTCAGGTACTCCTGCTCGCTCATGGGGACGTAGGCTTTGATGGGATTCACGTTGGAAACGGTTGTCAGTTCCTCCACGGATCCAGGGCCGACAAGGTTGCCGATCTGCGCTTTGGCGATGCCCGCGATGCCGTCGACGGGCGACATGATTCTCGTGAAACCCAAGTTGAGCCGGGCTCTCTCCAATGCGGCCTGGGCCCCACTGACCGAGGCCTGGACCGCAGAAATCGAGGCCTGGGCTGCACTGGCGGCGGCCTGGGCTGCACTTACCGAGGCCCCAGCCGACTGCTCCGCGCCGACGGCGTCATCCAGGTCTTTCTGGCTCACGAGCTCCTGTTCGACGAGGTCCTTGATTCGCCTCAGGTTGGCCTTGGCGGTGGCATACTGTGCTTCCATCCGGGCCACGTCGGCCTTGGTCTGATCCAAGGTGGCCTTAGCCCTATTCATAGAAGCCTTTGCCTGGTCCCACTCGGCCTTTGCCTGATCCAGTGCCGCCTGAAAGGGCCGAGGGTCGATCTCGAAGAGAATTTGCCCCTTCCTGACAAGATCTCCTTCCCGGTAAAGCTGCTTGATCAGATACCCTTGGGCCTGGGCGCGAATCACAGCGTTAATCGAGCCATCCGTTGAGCCGATCCATTCAGAATAGACCGGAACATCCTTCTGAATCACCTCCATCACCTCGACGGTGGGGGCGGACGGTGCTTGTTGCCCTTGTCCCTTTTCGCATCCAGACAGAAGAAAGAGCGTTGAACCAAAGACCATGCTCATGAGAGCGCCCATAAAACAGAACCGTGGTCTCCTATTTTTCCATGCGTTCCATGCCATTCCAACCTCCTCCTTGTTCCTGTCTGCGTGCTTTCTCTTGGTGATGCGGAAACCCCTATCTGCCACCAACAAGGATATTGGGCCTCTACCCCATTATTGGATTTCTTCGCCGGCGAGCCTGAGCATCTCCTCGATCACTTGTTTCCGTTTTTTGTATTTGAACGGAGATAGAGACAGAATTTCCATTAACCGAAGGCCATGTGCTGCCAGGACTACGACGGCTGCCCGCTCAAACCTGACCCCGGACGGGGCAAGCTCAGTCAGGGCTTTTCTGTAATCGTTGCGTAACGGTTCCAGCAACCTGGGATTATATGCGGCGGAGGCGAGGAGGCCGGCACTAATGCGCTCAGATTTGCGGTCGCGAGCCAGCATTGAAAGGATGTAAGCCTTAATCTCGCGTGCGGGCCCATCTGGGAGTTCTGCACGTTTCTCTTTTCGTACTTCCTCGAGACGTTGAACGCGTCGATTCAGCATTGCTTTAAGTAGTGCTTCCTTAGTGGGAAAGTGGTAGAGTAGATCGCCTTTACTTACGCCTGCTTTCGCAGCTACGGCGTCAAGGGTCATGTGGGCGGCGCCGACCTCGAGCACCACAGCCTGTGCAGCATCGACAATGGCATCATGGGAACGTCGTAGTGGACTCATGGAACACACTCCTTAACGAATCCTCATTTATACCGTCTGGACGGTATACTAATAATACCTTAAGCTAATTTTCTCAAGAGTTTTTTATTTGCCCAGCCCGGAGCAAGCCAGGGGGCCATCCATTAAGAGGCACCAGGGGGTCAGGTTTTTGCTCTTGATATCTGCTCCCCTCGGCCGCTACTCCCCCATCAGCCGACCCAATGAGAAAGAGAGCAAAAGTCAATAAAACAAAGCTTGACTCTCGCTCAGCCCAAGTCTGACCCCAATTGGCCCTGTAGTCAATCATTGCAGGTGTTAGAAGCAGGTGTTGGAAGAATGTGTGGATTACAGTTAGTATCCGATAGAAAGTCTTTCCTCCATTTCGATGAATAGAATTAGCATTGTCTTTCTTTTCGTGATATAGTTTTTCTCGGAAGAAGGAGGGTATGTTGCCAAAACGAGCTGGAGTTTATAAAGGTGAAAAGCGGCGGAAGGAATTGTCCCGCCAGAAAAAACAGGAAGAGAGAAGACAGCGACGATTTCACAAAGGAGATCGTACCTCTTCAGACGCCGAGAAGGTCGGGCAGGAAGAGACAAAGCCAGCCATTCCTTAACTCGACACGCCTTTCCGGGGGAAGAGTCTCTCTATCCTCCTTTACCACCTGATCCCCACTGATCCGCCTGCTATTGAGTCGCTTCCCGCCTTCCCTCGGCGAGTTTTCCATTGACTCTCCTGCGGATGCTGGTATAGAACCATCCGGGGGTCAAAAGAGGGGTCGCAGCCTAAGCGGATCCCGGCCACCGCCCCAACCCAAAAGCAAATCCCTATCATCCCATCTGTAAGTTTGCAGGAGAGGAGGTCTATACCTTGTCCGAGATGACCCGTCGTGAAAGGATCATGGCATCTGCTCTCAGGCAGCGAGCCGATAGGCTACCATTTTACCACTATTGGAGACATTGTCAGACCGGTTGGGCGGAGCGGGAATGCCGGAACCGAGGGATGGGCATGAATTGGCTTCGACCACCCTATGTCACGCGGTTGCACGGGGTAAATATCACCGAGACCCCTGCTATTTTGGAGGGGAGAGCCGTCATCCGCCGCACTTTCTCGACCCCTGTAGGATCCGTCTACGAGGAAGAGTGGCGCGAGCCAGGTGTGGGATTGTGGCACGCCAACCGCAGCTGGCGAGGTGTGACGCCATGGCTGACCTCCCACTTGATCAAGGAACCTGAGGACTATAAGGTCGTCCAGTACATCGTAGAGAACACGGAGTATCTGGTCGACTACTTCCCGATCGAGCAGGCTATGGACTGGATCGGGGACGAAGGGGTGGTGCTGGATAACCTCCCGCACTCCCCTTTACAGATGATGCTGATCTACTGGGTGGGCAGCGAGGGCGGGCGGTTTTTCTTCCACCTGGCCGATTACCCTGACCTGGTCGAGGACCTGCTCCGCGCCGTGTCCAAGAGTCGCGAGCCCATGCACGACATAGCCGCCAAGTCGCCGGCACCCATCTCCATGTGCGGGGACAACATCGACGGGGCCCTCATTGGCCCACGACTCTTCGAGAAGTACTTCATGCCCGAGTACGAGAAGCAGGCGAAGGTATTGCACCAGCACGGCAAGCTCATGGCCGTTCATATGGATGGCAGACTGGCCGTCCTGAAAAACCTGATCCCCAGGACTCCCATAGATATCATCGAGGGATTCCATCCGCTGCCGATGGGCGACCTCCCGCTCGGTGAGGCCCTCTCCCTGTGGAAAGACAAGGCCATCTGGATTGGCTTTCCTGACTCCGAGTACCAGCTGGGGCCGCAGGCGACGAGAGGACGCGCCTTGAGTCTTCTCCAGGAAGCCGTGCCTGGTGACAGGATTGCGGTAGCGATGTCCACGGAGAACCCTGTCTCAAACGAGAACCTCATCACACTGACCTCCGTCCTCGAAAAGGCCCTCCTGCCACTCACATCGGAACAGATCGATGAAATAGTGAAGGAGACATCCCGAGCATAACTCCCCACGAAGAATTACAGTGGAAGTTAGAGATCGGGCAAAGGAGATGGAAGAGAAGAGGGGAGCCTTCAAGAGGCGCTTTGAAGAGGATAATATGTTTCGTGGGACAGAAGAAGCGTTTTCCCTGGATATGAATCTGGAATAGCGGAGTTAAAGATGGATAGGCCGCTCATCGCAGTGACTATGGGTGATCCAGCAGGGATCGGGCCGGAGATCGTTCTCAAGGCCTTGAAGGATCAGGAGGTGATGGCGGCATCCCGGCCCCTGGTAATCGGCGACGGGCGGGTGCTGGAGCAGGCCCTCAAGTTTTGCAGCCTGCAGGCGGACATCCGGGTCGTCACCGGGCCGGAAGAGGGAGGGTATAGGCCTGGAACGGTGGACCTTCTCGATCTGGGAAATGTGGACATGAATTCCCTGAAGATGGGCCTCGTGCAAGGGATGTGTGGGCGGGCGGCCTATGAGTACATTGAAAAGGCCGCGGAGCTTGCCTCCTCCAGGCGGGTTGAAGCCATTGTCACGGCCCCCATCAACAAGGAGGCCCTCCGGGCGGCCAGGGTGGATTTCATCGGCCACACGGAGATACTCGCCGCCCTCACCCGAGTCCGCGATCCCCTGACCATGTTCCAGGTGCAGGCTCTGAGGGTCTTCTTCCTCTCCAGGCATGTCTCCCTCCGCAAGGCCTGCGAAATAGCCACGAGGGAGCGGGTGCTCGCTTACATCCAACGTTGCTCAAAGGCCTTGTATCAACTCGGGGTGGCTGAGGGAACCCTGGCGGTGGCCGGGCTTAACCCGCACGGCGGCGAACACGGCCTCTTCGGAGAGGAAGAGGTCAACCAGATCGAGCCGGCGATACGGGAGGCCCAGCGTCTGGGCTACCGGGTGGTGGGACCGGTCCCCGCGGACTCGGTCTTCCACCAAGCCCTCCAGGGCCAATACAGCGCGGTCCTCTCCCTCTATCACGACCAAGGCCACATTGCCACCAAGATGGTCGCCTTTGAGGAGACCGTATCCCTCACCCTGGGGCTGCCTTTCCTGCGGACCTCGGTGGACCACGGCACCGCCTTTGATATCGCGGGGACAGGGAGGGCCAGTGCCGTCAGCATGAAGGAGGCGATCCTGCTGGCGGCCGACTATGTCCGCGGTCCCATGGGTGGTTAGCGAGCGGCACGGAAGAAGGACCGAGCTTAGAGCCTCTTCAACACCGCCTTCACCAGCTTCTCCACCGCGTCGCGAAGGGCCTTGGCATTCGGGGTGTTATCGGCGCTGCTCGAATCCCTGTTGAGGCTTCCCCATTCGGTGGAGACATCGGCCCCCACCGAGCGGTCCGTCTTGCTTCCGCTCACCCGGAAGCTCTCGATCAGCTTTTCCTCCTGCACCGAGACCAGATCTCCCTGGAGGGTAATGGTCGCCTTCACGGTGCGCAGCGAGGACCCGACCGACTGTTTGAGCACGCTGATCCCTCCCAGGCCCGAGGAGCTGCTGGTGGCCTCGGCCTCCAGGATCGTGCCAATCATCACATACTCCACGCCATTTTTCCTTCCTATCTCCGCCGCCTTCTCCACATCGACCGTGGTCGGCTCATCCTCGCCCTTGGGCGCATACTGGATGAATTTGGGCGTGAGTTTCTTGTTCTTCAACAGCTCCGAGCGGATCAGCTTGGCCACCTGCTCGCCCAACTCGGCGCCCGCCCCAGAGGCATCCTCGAAGGGGAGCACCCCGATCTTCTGGGCCAGGGCCGCCCCTGGCAACAGCCAGAGGACCAGACAGAGCAGAGCACATAATCTTTTCACCTTTTTCCCTCCCTTCGTCCTCGATCGTCCCAGGAGCCGCCTTGATCCCCGCTCCACATCCCCCCGCCCCAGCCGATTACTGCTGGGAATCGCCTCGTGGGTCAAGGACAGCCGCCGCCAAGGAAACACCCTCACTTGATCGGTTCCACCTCTTTGTACTGTGAGGCTGGACCCTTGCAGATGGGGTAGAGCCCCTGAGGAGCTTCCACAAGAGTGGAACCACAATTCTGGCAAACATAGAACCGACTCCCACCCTTCTCGATGGTGCTCACCAGCACCCCGAACAGCACCCCGGTGCCTGATTTGATCTTTTCGATGAGCGCGCGATGTTGCTTCTCCGCCTTCCAGGCATAGGTGATCTTCTCTGCGGCGGCCTGGTGTTTTTCGGTCCTGATCTGCTCGAGGTACCGGGGATATCTCTGATCGATCTCCTGTAGCTCCACCTGAGTCGCATCCCTGAGATTCTCTTTGGTGCTCGAGAGCTTGACCTCCGACTCCGCCTCCTTCGCCTCGGCCCCCAGACCAACTAAGAGTTCCTGGAAATTGCGGGCGTGTACCGATTCGGAGACGGCAAACGCCGCGAATAGATGGGCGATCTTGGGATAATTCTCGGCGATTGCCTTCTTTCCATAGCTGAGATAGGTGCGATAGGCCTTGGCCTCGTGTTGGTAGACTTCCTGGAGGACAGCAGCTGTGGTGGGGAATTTGGACTGGGCATGGGCAGAGGGGGTGAGAAGGAAAAGGCCCGAGGCGAGAAGAAGAAAAACCCGTTTGAGTCGCGGCGCTCGTGGAGTGGTCCCCTGATTCATCAATCGTCGCATCACTCTTTGCCTCCCTCCTTACTCTCGAAAAGTTCCAAAGGCCCAAGACGCCGGGGACGCTACTCCCTCTATGTCACGTGTACCTCCGGCCTTGTGTCGAAGATCGCGCCCGCGCCTCAGACCGACTTGAGCAGGTCCTCCCAACGTTTGACATGCCCGATCTCGTCGAACCGGTCTTTTTCTATCACCCTGCGCGTCTCTTCATCCCAGTCGACGGACTGCAACAGCTCGCTGTAATGCCGGACCGCCCTGATCTCCGCCCATCGGGCGGCCTTGAGGATGGAGCGGGCGCCTCCCAGTCGGGAGCCGAGTCCGATCACCAAGCCGACGAGCCAGAAAGCCCACTGCAGGCGGCTTGGTCTCCAGCCGTACTCATAGAGCTTGACTTGGAAGTCCTGTACATGGGTCATCTCGTTTTGCACATGGCCACCAGCATCTGTCGATTGAGCTCGGTGGAGGCCTTTGTCAGCTGGCATCGATAGAGATGGACCGCCATGGTTTCGAGATTGTGAAAGGTCAGCAGGGCGGCTTTGATGCCGCCCGACTGCCCCGCCGGCACCCCCTCCCCCCGGAATTTGATCTCTTCGATCCTCATCGAAGGCCTGATGATGGAGAGGTCGAATCCCCCGTCGTGGAACTCCTCCATTGGCGTTCACCCCGTTTTCTCCGCTCTTCCAGCGAGAAATGTACATGACCAGTCCTCTTTTTAGCCTTTGTGGCCCCATCTGTCAAGACCCCTGTTGCAGGGATGTATCGGAGGGACCTCCGAGCCGGTTGTCGTCCAATCACCTCCGGAAGGAAGGGCGTCGGAGGTACTTGGGCCTTTTCAAAATCAAGAGATAAGCCCTGGCTGAAATCACCGCTTTTTCCAGCGTCTCGATGCCGCGCTTCGTTGAGGTTATCCCGTTCCCATTGCGCATGGCCTCCTTTCTTTGTTCTGGCATCTGCTCCGCATTCCGCGGTCTCGCAGGGGGCGGCGAGACCTCTGGTAACATCTAATGTGCTCCAGTAGTATCAACTGCTTCGCTATGGGGGATCGGAATGCCGAGGGAGAGGAAGAGGGAGGTGGCCTCCAACGCCCCCTCGGAGAGGGAGAGCCATTTGGTGCTGCGTCACGAAAGAGGCCTGACGCTGTGTTCTGGAGGGCTATTCCCGGGGGGTCGAGGGTGGGCGGGGTCGGTCCCGGACCCAAGGGACGCCTCATTGGCTGGCGAGGTCAAGGGCAGAGAAGGCGAATTGTGGGAATTAGGAAGCGGGAAGACCCGGAGGCATTGCCAAGGGTGCCCTCGGGGAGGTGGACCGAAGCTCGAGAGGGGCCATGGTCTTTAACGGCGAGTGGCCTTCTGGCAGTCGACGGGAAGGAGAATGCCCCTCAGCCTGGGCCTGAGGGAATTCCCACCAACCAGGCCCACCAGCACCCCCAGACTGTTGGCCAAAGCATCGATAAACGAGGCAATGCGACCGGGGAGATAAGATTGCCCTGCCTCCAGCAGCATTCCCAGGATCAGCATGGAGAGGGCAGCAGCCACGGCGACCTTGCGCGTGCGCAACCCGACCATGGGCAATGTGGCCAGCCAGGCATAGGCCGCAAAATGGTAGAGCTTATCCGCATTCCAGAAATCAACGGGCACTTCTAAGTGGGGAATCAGCGAGTAATAGCATACCGCGCCGACCGAAACCGCCCACACCACGAGCACGCTGCCTGTCCAGACCCCCCTGTTCACTATTTTCAGCCTTTCTCTCACCGGAGGACTGCGTTGAAGAAGAAGAATGTGCACCCTGAAGCGGTCGCCAGGCCGAGATGATAGAGGGGCCCCTTTCTGGTCAAGACCGCTACCGAGGAGAGCATGATCGCGATCTGCAGGAAGATGAGGCTGTGGCCGAAGTTCCCCGCGCGCCTCTGAGCCACCTCTTTCCCCTCCGCCAGCTCCTTTGCCTTGGCCCCGATCTCCTCTTCTTCCTTTTGGTATCGCTTGATCGGCTGATCGTAATCGCCGATGATCCGCCGATACCGGTCGAGGATCGCCCGGGGCAATCTCCGGGCGTCCCTCAGGGTCGTCAACTCCAATTCCTGTTTCTGGATCTCATAGATAAGGGTATTTTCCGGCATAAAGCGCGGTGATGGCCGCAAAGACCGCCGGGATCGGCGTGGTGAGGGCAACCCAGGTCATCCAAGCTTCAGGTATCCCATCCGACATAGGCAATGACCTCCTCTTTCTTGAGATTTCTATTTAGACGATGAGACGGTGGTTAAAGCCGCGCTCAAGGCCGGTCGAAGAAGATGTTCTTCGCCGAGACGGAGAGAGGCAGGGCGATGATCAGGTCGGCGTCCAGGAGGCCCAAGATCCGGGCCGCCACCCCTGCCGAGTACATCAGGCGATTGTCCATGTTCAGCTCCGCTGCCATCTTGGCGGCCACGCCCAGGGCGATGCCCAGATCCATGACCTGAAAGGCGCAGAGCGGGCCGACGAAGTCTTCCCCTTCCTTCTTCTCCGCCGCGATGAGGGCGGCGCAGGAGGGATAGCCACAGGCCCCGCAGTTGAAAGGCATCTCCGGCTTCTTGGGCATCGTCCCCTTGACGCCGATGAGGATCACCGCAGCCGATCTGCGGATGTTCTGGGCGTCCCGCTTGAAGAACTCCAGCCTGGTCTCCTTCTTGGAGACATGATCCTCCATGGCCTTGGCCAGGCCTTCTTGCTCCTCACCCTGAATCAGGGCCGAAGAGATGTCGCTCACCCCCCGCCCCTTGGGCGAGGTGGCCACCGCCACCATGATCAACCTCGCCGCAGCGAGGACGGCCTCTTGCTCCGCCTGGGTTGAAGATGTGATGCTCATGCTAATGCCTCCTCCACAAGAGGCGCGCCCAGCCCGCCGCGCCTATCCTGCCGCCGAAGAATGCTCAAAGAGATGTACCGCCGCTCCAGGGGGCTGAGTTCGACCTTCCTCAATCCTGTCCCTCAGCGGCCGCGACCCCTCCCTCGGGGGCCGATTTTCGGGCACGAGAGCGAGACCTACGTCTTCCCACCCTGTCCCGGAGCGATTCCATGTAGGTATAGAAGACGGGGGTGATGTAGAGGGTCAGCAATTGGGAGACGAGCAAGCCTCCCACCACGGCCAGACCCAGGCCCTGCCGCGCTTCCCCTCCAGCCCCATAACCCAAGGCGATGGGTAAAGTGCCCACGAGGGCGGACATGGTGGTCATCATGATGGGACGGAATCGCACCACGCACGCCTCTTGAATGGCATCGAAAGGATTCTTTCCTTCCTTTCTCTGGGCATCCAGGGCGAAATCGATCATGATGATACCGTTCTTCTTCACCAGACCTACCAGCATGATGATCCCCACAAAGGCATAAAGGTTCAGATCCATGCGAAAAATCAGCAAGGTCAACAAGGCGCCAAACCCTGCCGCTGGTAGACCGGAAAGGATCGTCAATGGGTGAAGGAAGCTCTCGTAGAGAATGCCCAGCACCAGATAGATGACCAGGATGGCCATGATCAGCAGGATCCACAGATTTCTCATGGAGGATTGAAATGCCTGGGCCATGCCTTGAAAGCTCGTGCTGATGGTGGGCGGCAAAGTACTACGGGCCAGTTTCTCTACCGCGGCAACCGCATCGCCCAGGGAGAGGCCTGGTTTGAGGTTAAAGGAGATAGTGACCGCAGGAAGTTGGCCCAGGTGATTTACGGTCAAAGGCCCCAGACCCGTGGTCAGATTCGCCACTGCATTCAAAGGCACGAGTTGACCCTTGGAGGAGCGAACGTAAAGCAGGGATAGGGCCGAGGGGTCCAGCTGGTATTGGGGCAAGAGCTCCATGATCACCATATACTGATTATCGGGCGCATAGATGGTCGAGATCTGACGGGTTCCATAAGAGGTGTAGAGGGCATCTTCGATCTGCTCCGCCGTGACCCCGAGGGCAGCCGCCTTGTCCCGGTCGATCTCGACATTGACCTGAGGGTTCTTGATCTGCAGGTCAGAGGTCACATCCTGAAGCCCAGGCAGTGCCCGCATCTTCTCCTCGAGCATGGGAGCATATCGGTAAAGCTCCTCGGTATCCGGATCCTGTAGGGTTAACTGATATACGCTCTTGGTAAGCTGTCCCCCGATCCGGATGGGGGGAAGATTTTGCAGGAACACCTGGATTCCGGGAATTCCGACCACTTTCTTCCTAAACTCCTGAATAATGGCGTCCGCGTGTAATTTGCGCTCAGAACGAGGTTTCAAGCGAACGAAGACTCGACCGCTATTGGCCGCCACCCAGTTGCCACTGGCCCCAATGCTGGAGAACACGGAGGCAATGTTGGGATCCTTCCGGATGGCCTCGACGACGAGCTGCTGGTGTCGCGCCATGTCGTCAAAGGAAATTCCCTGGACCGCCTCCGTGAAGCCAAAGATGGCGCCAGTATCCTCGTTCGGAAGGAATCCCGTCGGAACCTTGACGAAGAGGTATCCCGTGGCGACGAGAGTGACAGCCATAATGACCATAGTCGCCCGGCGATGCTTCAATACCCCTTTCAGGCTCCAGCCGTAAAAATCGAGCATTCCTTGAAAGACTCGCTCGGAGGCGGCATATAGGCGACTATGTTTCTCCCCGCTGGGCGGCCGCAGGAAACGGCTGCATAGCAATGGGGTAAGGCTCAAGGAGACCACGCCGGAGACCAAAATGGCCACGCTGATCGTCACGGCGAATTCGTTGAGCAGCCGCCCCAGGATACCCCCCATGAAGAGGACCGGGATGAAAACCGCCACCAGGGAAAGGGTCATGGAAACGATCGTGAACCCAACCTCTTTGGACCCGTTCAGGGCCGCCTGCAATGGTTTCTCCCCTTGTTCCATGTGCCGCACGATATTCTCCAACATAACGATCGCGTCATCCACCACGAAGCCCACCGAGAGAATCAAAGCCATCAGGGAGAGGTTATCGAGGCTGTAGCCCAGAAGATACATGGCCGTGAAGGTGCCGACGATCGAGAAAGGCAGCGCCAGGCTGGGAATCAGGGTAGCGGAGAGGTTGCGCAGAAAGAGAAAGATCACCATGATGACCAGGCCGATCGCCAAAAAGAGGGTGAACTTGACATCTCTAACCGACTCGCGGATCGATACGGAGCGATCATAGACGGTGTCCAAGTAAATCGAGGCCGGAAGCTGCGCCCGGAATGTGGGCAGGAGTTTCTGAATCGCATCCACCACTGCCACCGTGTTGGTGCCCGGCTGGCGTTGGATGGCCAGGATGATGGCGCGGGTGTCATTGTACCAGCTGGCCACTTTGTCGTTCTCCACACTGTCGATGACTCTTCCCAGCTCTTCCAGCCTCACAGGCTGACCGTTGCGGTAGGCCACGATCAAAGGACGGTAAGCAGCCGCCTCAGTGAGCTGACCATTGGCCTGTACCGTAAAGGCCCTGTGATCTCCCTGCAGGGTTCCGGTAGGCAGGTTCACATTCCCTTTTGCCACGGCAGAGGCCACCTCGTCGATTCCGATCCCGCGAGAAGCCAGGACCTCAGGATCAAGCTGGACCCGAACCGCATATTTCTGCGATCCTAAGAGCTGAACCTGGGCCACACCACTGATCATGGAAATGCGCGGGGCAATAAAAGCATGTGCATATTCATTTACAGTGGACAGTCGAAGGGTGGGCGAGCTCAGACTCAGATAAAGAACGGGTTGGTCGGCGGGATTCACCTTCTGGTAAGAGGGAGGCGTGGGCATATCCTGGGGGAGTTGCTTTGCGGCCTTGGTGATGGCCGCCTGAACATCCTGAGCGGCAGCATCGATGTTCCGATCCAGACTGAACTGGAGGGTGATCAAAGTCACCCCCAGGCCGTTGGTGGAGGTCATGGAGTCCAGGCCAGCGATGGTAGAAAATTGCCGCTCCAGGGGGATCGCCACCGCCGAGGCCATCGTTTCCGGGCTGGCTCCAGGCAGGCTGGCAGTCACCAGGAGGGTGGGAAAATCCACATTCGGCAGGTCACTCACCGGCAAGACCCGATAGGCAATGACCCCAAATAGCAGGATGCCCAGCATGACGAGGGTGGTCATGACCGGCCGGCGAATGAAGAGCTCTGCGATGTTGAAGCCCTCCCTCGCGATCAGGGAGGGCTCTTTTCGGGTAGGATTTTTGGGGCTCATTCGGTTTGGTTCGTTCACCCAAAGCCTGGCGGCGGGGGTGGAGCTTGCAGCGGGGCTTTAAGTGCGGCTTTCCTTGTTACCTTCCGGGGTGTTCTTCACCTCGACCTTCGCGCCCGGGACAAGCCGAAGCTGACCGTCCGTTACTACCTTCTCGCCAGGCTGTACCCCCTTCTCGATCACCGTTTCCCCATTCAGGGTTGCACCGACGGTTACCGGCCGCACTTCTGCGGAAAGGTCGGGCTTGACCACGAAGACAAATTGCCCATTCTGCCCAGCTTGAACTGCCTGGGCTGGCACCAATATGGCGTCTTGCTGTATGGCCAGAGTCAGATTCGCCCGGACAAACTGCCCCGGCCAAAGCCGCTTTTCCTTATTGACAAAGCTTGCCTTGAGGCGGATCGTCCCGGTGGAGCGGTCCACGGCGTTGTCCACGAAAGTAATGAGGCCGGCTTCCGGGTTTCCCTGGTCATTGGGTAGGATGGCTTCTACCGTGAGTTTTCCCGCGGCCATACGCCTCTTGATTTCCGACAAGCTCTGCTCGGGAACGGAAAGGTTCACGTAGATGGGGTGGATCTGGTTGATAGTCACCAGGGCCTGGCTGTCATTGCCCTTGACCAGATTGCCCTGATTGACCATGAGGCTCCCGGCGCGTCCATCCATGGGAGAACGGATGGAGCAATATCCCAGTTCAATTCTTGCATTGTCCAGGGCGGCTCTATCGGCGCGGACGGCTGCTTCCGCACTCTCTATGGCCGATTGATCCGCGCGAATGGCCTCCGTCAAGGCATCCACATTGGTGCGGGCCAGGTCATATTGTTCCTGGGAGGCAATGCCTTCTTTGATCAGATCCGCATAGCGACGGGCCACCCCTTCCACATTCTTCAGCAGGGCCCGATCTTTCGCCAGGTTGGCTTCCGCCTGCCGGACCTGAGCGAGGTTTCTGGCCAGGTTGGCCTCGGCTCGCTTGAGGTCAGCCTCAAAGGGACGGGCATCAATGGTAAAGAGGAGATCGCCCTTCCTCACCTCCTGCCCCTCCTTGAAATAGACGCCGGTCAGCACTCCGTTGATCTGGGCCTTGACCAATACGGTGGAATAGGCTTCCACCGTCCCGATGGTGCGCACCTGGACCGGGGCTGCCTTTTGAATTACCTCTGCCACGGTCACCGGCACGGCCGACTTCACCTTGGGCTCCTCCGTCTTGCCGCTGGAGCAAGCTGAGAGCAAGGTCAGGCCAATGAGCCAGCAACCGAGGCCTCCTGCAGCAACGGACTTTGGACGCACAAGGATTCTTTTAATCATCATATTTGCCCGGAACGCGATTTCTCTTCGAAGCCAGCGAGGCAAAGGGTTCTGATCCTCGCAAGACCTCCCTCCCGAATCTTTTTTGATACCATGACCTTGCCCTCTCTACAACCCCAAAGCCCCCGCGAAATCCCCCGGTTGCTTACTTCATTGCCAAAGGTCGGGAGGAAGGCCGCCAAGCCCCTATTTCTCCGCTTTTTCCGCCAGGGTCTTATCCAATATCTTTATTTTTGCCTTCTTCTCGAGCTCTTGCATATAAGCGTTCACTGCTTCCCAGGTCTTCTTGTCCTTCAACTCATTCTCCATTTGCCCTCGCACTTCCTCCAGCGGCCAAGTGCCGGCAGGCTTCTTTCCATAGACCTGGATCAGGTGATAGCCAAACTGGGTCTCGACGATCTCGCTCAGCTCGCCCTCTTTGAGGGAAAAGGCCGCTTTCTCAAACTCGGGCGCCATCACCCCCTTGGGAAAATACCCCAAGTCTCCGCCCCGCTCCTTGCTGGGACAGTCCGAGTTCTCCTTGGCCAGTTGGGCGAAGTCTTTGCCCTCCGTAAGCTCCTTCCGCAGCGAGGCAATCTTTTCCTGGGCGGTCTTCTTCTGCTCTTCGGTTGCCCCCTGGGGGACCCTGACCAGGATGTGGCGCGCCCCAACCAGCTCCTCGTGTTTGAGCTGATCCTGGCTGGCCTGGTAGAAGGCCTGGATATCCTCCTCGGTCACCTTCACCTTGGGAGCGATCCTCTTCTCCACCTCGGCCTGGACCAGGAGGTTCCTCCTGATGTTCTTGCGAATCCGCTCCATGGTCAGCCCTTCCTGCTTCAGTTGTTCTTGCAGCTTCTCTGGGGACCCCGCTCGTTTTTCTGCCTCCGCGATCATCTGGTCGACCTGCTTTTCGATGTCCTTGATCCCCAGTGACAGACTGTCCTGGTAAAGTAGCTCAAAGCCGATGAGCTGCTGCAGGGCCATCTTGCGCAGCCCGGGGGCCTTCTCGGGAGACTGCTCGGTTTTGCCTGTATTCCTCAGCAAGGCCTCCATCCCGATCTTAAGGTCGCTCTCGCAGATCCTGGCCCCATTGACCGTGGCGATCGTAGGGTCGGCTGGGGAAGGGACGGCCTTGGCGGGCTGACTCGGCTTCGCCTGTTCCGCGACCGCCCCCCAGGGAGCCAAAAACGACGCCGCCAGGATCAGCGCCATGGCAAGCTGTAACATCTGCTGCTTCCGTCTCATAAGTCCTCCTGCCTTTTCTCTCTTAAAAAGCCCACAGGGTGGGTGTCTCCTCAATGCCAGGAGATCTTTGGCCTATTCCGCAGCGGAATACGGAGGGTATTGGTACTGCTGGCAGCCGATCCTCATGGCCCCGAGGCATGGATGGCCTTCCGGGAAATCGAGGCCTGAGCGATTTGGGGGGGGATAAGAATCGGCGGCATGGATAGACGCCGCCTGGCAAGTCCCGAGCCCTAAAGGGGCCGCTACCCTCTTCAGATAGTCAATTGTAATCATACAGGCCCTCAGGGCGGTGGTCAAGCTTTTTGCATATATTTCCTTTGCCAAATCGAGGCGGTGCGGCTACAATGTCCGCAACCGTCGGGGATATGCAGCCGAAGATGGGATGCAATCCCTTGCACCAAGATGGAGGCCTATGGACCCCGGAAGGCGACTAAAGATCTCCCTC
>JAZDMQ010000163.1:0-21416 GCA_043800755.1 bacterium
CGTCTGCAAGGTGGGGCAGCGGAAGCATCGCGTGAGCGCTTTTCCTGCTAAGAGCCTCGCTGTTTGTCCTCGATCTGGAAGATGGTGTTCTCCGCCTTCACCCTCAAAGCGGAATAATAGACCACTGGGGCATCAGGATTGGCCGGATCTGAAGGCTCTGGACCTTTTCCTTCCCATTCCGCCATCTTTGACTTCAGGAAAGGCAGGACCTGGGCATTGTTTCCCATGGCCAGGATCTCCAGGGCTGATATCATCGCATAGTGATCCTTGCCTTGTTTCAGAATCTCCATGAGCCGCTCACACCACTGGGGGTCGTTCAGGGCATTGAGTAGATAGGGGACCTCCGACTTCTTCAGCCCATCGAGCCGATCGTATCGGCTCCAGATTCGATCCGCCGTATCCCCCGGCCCCATACTGACCAGAACATGGGCAACCTTCAGCCGGGTCTGGAAATCGGGGGTCCCGACGCCGAAATTGCCGAAGGTGACCTTCTTGTAGAGCTCCGCGATCATGCCCTCCAGGACCGGGAGGGAGTTGGGGTCCTTGATCTCGCCGATGTAGGTGACCGCCCTTTGTTTGACCAGATGATCCCGGTCGAGGACCAGGGTGTCCTCGATGGCAGGGAGGGCCGCCTTGCCTTCCTTCTCGTAGAGGATCCTCAAATCGGCCAGGGGCTTGTTGTACCGTTCATCCCCAGGGCCGTATCCCGCCCAGCAAGCGGCACAGCCCTCGGCCAGGCCTCCCAGCCCATGGGAGAGCAGCGCAATGAGGACCAGAAGCCAGACAAGGTGCCTTTTCATCGTCTCTCTCCTCAGCTTCCTTTCTCGGTTATGGCCTCGCAAAGGTCCCCTTCCATGCGGTAAATGAATCCCTCCTCAGGAGAGGGCTCCACCCGGAGCCTCCCCACACAAGAGACCGGATCCAGCCGGCGGAAGGGGGTCGGCTTGGCCATCTCCACGAAGACATATTGATTATACTGGGGCTTGGGTCCGTAGCAGCAAGTCTGAGTGGAGCGGAGGAGGCAGAAGATCTGGATGTTCGCTCCCTCCTGCAAGGGATACATGAAGCCCATGATGCGGACCTTGCGGCCGTCCAGCTTCTTCACGCTCTCGGGTGGTGGGGAATTCTTCTTGGCATCATATTCCCACTTCATCAAGGAGGCGAAGGTGAGGGCCATCTCCTTTCCCGCATCCTCGCCGACGGAGTTCTCGTCGATGCCGATCGTCTTGTGACCGGCGGGGCCCTTCTCCTCGATGATCCGGACCTTGCTCCCTTTCTTCTCCTCCTTCGCTATAGAGAAGTCCCAGAGGCCCTGGCCCAGCATGATCATCAGGGCCAAACTCAGAAACATCGTAAAGCGCAATCTGCCTTTCATACCCCTATCCAGCTTCCTTTCTGAGAGGTCAGCCTCTCTCATCGAATCAGTGGTGCTCTTTCCCGTGCTCCTCTTTCTCGTGATCTCCATGTCCGTGCTTGTGCAGGGGGTCATATCCCTCAGGATAATGAATAATCAGCTTCTCCTTGACTCCTTTGATCACCACTGAACCTGCGGCCTCGAACTCCTTCACCTCTTTGAGCCAGTCCGCACGGGCTACGAAGTGAGAGCAATATCCCATCTTCTCGCCCGCCAGCTTCATGGGATTCGCCTTGAGGACCAATTTCTTCTGCCCTTGGCCGGGGATCTTCACCATCAAGGGGATCTCCGCCGCCTTGAGATGTACGGATCGGCCCGTATCCTGGCCGCCGCCAACAAACCAGACCTTCAGGGTATCCTCCACGACCAAGACCTCTGCATGGGCCAACTCCTTGCCGATCACGTTGAGGACCCCGTCGTGAAAAGCCTTGTGCCCGTGGCGCTCCTCTGCGGCTGCTGTTTGACCGATGAAACCCCATAGGACAAGGATCAGTATTGCCGGCAACATCAGGGCAAGAAGTCTCCTTCTCATCTCTTCCCTCCTCCTATAGAATATTGACTCAGGAAATGGGCGATAGATTCTTCAGGACCCCCAGGCGATAGGCCTGGAGGGCAGGCAATAGACTGGCCAGAAGACCTAAAAGGATTGCCCCGGGCAGGACCAGCCAATCGGTGCGACTCAGATAACCGGCAGTAAAGGCAACCCCCGTCTCCACCTTGACGAAGTGAGCACCCACACCGATCAATCCGTGACCCAGGAAAAGACCCAGGATTCCACCCAGGAGGCTGATGATCAAGGCCTCGAAGATGACGAGGCCCATCACGGTCTTTCGGGTCGCCCCCAAAGCGCGAAAGAGAGCCAGATCCCTTCTCCTCTCCCGCAGGGCGGAGAGGAGGGAGAAGAAGAGAAAGAGGGCAGAGAGGACGGTCAGGATAGCGGCGATGGCGATCAGGACCCGGTCCACCCAACCGATGATGTTGAAGAGTTGCGGCATCACCTCATTGGGGACCACCAGCTGATTGCGATCCGACTGATTGATGGTGAACTTCAGATCCTGGATTCCCGGGTGCAGCGCCCCACCCCGGATGCGCTTGACTTTGATGTAGGCCCCACTGATCTCCCGATATTCCATATCCTTCGCCATCTTCTGAGTCTCGACGGGATGGCCCGAAAGCACATAGAAGGCCTCTAAGGGGATGTAGATCGCCCGATCGTGAGGAGTCCCGGTGGGGGCCAGGATCCCCACGAATTTCAATCTATCTGTCTCATGGATAGGATCGCCCTCCCGGACACCACAGATCGGACTGAACTCGGTGCCGAGACGCAGGTTCAAGCTCCTGGCCGCCGCCCAACCGGCGACTGCCTCGGCCGGAGCACTGAACGCGCGCCCCTGGCCCCCGTCCCTGTCGGCGAAGGAGAAGCGCTTTCCGGGCAGGTATTCGAACTCGGTCAGGAATCGGGGGTCGATGGCATTGACCCGAAAACCTCCGTAGGAGTGGCCGACGGCGAAGGGGATGGCCTGGACCACCAGGGGATGCTTCTCCACCTCCTGGAAATAGGTCCACTTGATCTTTCCCGGCATCTCCTCCAAATGATAGAGGGCGTTGAGGACGATCTGAAGGGGAGAGCCCTTGGGGCCCAGGATGGCATCCACTCCCAGTCCCACCTGGGTGAAGGTATTGTGGGTCTGTTCCTTGAAGGAATAGACAGCAATCAAAAGGGCAATTCCCAGGGCGATGCTGATGACCGTCAAGATGCTGGAAAAGCGATGGTGTTTCAGGCTGCGAAGCACGATGCGCCAGAAATTCATGCTCGCCTCCCGGTCAGGCCTTGGTAGGCCTGGTTGAACTCGAGAAAGGTCACAGTCTTTTCGAAGAGGGCGATGATCTCCCGCTCGTGGGTCACCAGCACCAGGGTGCACCCATATCGCTCACAGATGCCCCGCAGCAGCCGGAGGACATCCTCCTTGTTGACAGGATGCAATGAGGCGGTGGGCTCGTCTGCCAAAAGAACCTGGGGCCTATTCGCGAGCGCTCTGGCAACCGCTACTCTCTGCTGCTCTCCGGAGGACATCTGGGAGGGATAATAGTGTAGGCGGTGGGAGAGCCCCACCTCGTCCAGCAGGTGCTTTGCTTCCTCCCGGTCGCTCTTGCGAGGCGAGAAGGTCATACCCATCAAGACGTTTTCCAGCGCCGTGTACCCCTGGAGCAGATTGAAATTCTGATAGATGTAGCCGATATACTGAGAGCGGAAATGATCCCTCTCCGCCTCCGACATCCCCTCCAAGGAGTGGCCGCAGACGGTCACCCTCCCCCGTGTTACCGAAAGCAGGCCTGCCAGGACATGGAGGAAGGTGGACTTGCCCGATCCGGAGGGGCCGAAGAGCGCAACCTGATCCCCTTTCTCCACCTCCCAGTGGGGCACATCGAGGACCTTCAGAGACTCCTTCCCGCTGTCAAACGCCACTTCTAAGGAATCAACCTCAATTATCATTCCACCATTCCGATCATCCACTTGCCCAATGTATTGATGCAAAAAACCCCACCAGGGATCCTCTCGATGGAAGACAGACGGCCAGGGCCAGTTTCTTCGTCTCCTTTCGCCCAAAGAGAAGGACATGCATGGGGAAGGGAAGAACGAATTGCATTCCTGCCAGGGGATCTTCTTTACTTCTTCTTGTTCACTTCTTTTTGAGGACGATGCGATGGTTCAAGAGGTTGATCTCTTTGATCTCTGCCTCGATGACCTTCTGTTCTCCGAAGATATCCCGCAGGTAAAGCTTCCCACCCTCCGGGCGGACGATGTCCACATCCTTCAGGTACAGATCCTCTTTCCCGTCCTCTTCAATGATATAGGCGCTGGCTTCGCACATTTAACCGATTAACTCCTTTACCCTCTGCACCCCCATCTCGACCAGATGGGGGAGGGGTTCTCCCGAGACGCCGATCAATTCCAGACGATTCAGGGCCAGGGGCAGGAGGATCTTTTTCGCCCGGGCACTGCTGATCGCCTCCGCCATCTTGGGGGTCAATTCTCCCATCATCGAATTGGCCACCACGACCGCCATGGGCCCCAGGAGGATATCTGCTTCCTGGGCGACAACGGCGATGGCGTTCTCTCCCGAGGCCCCTCGATTGGCCCCTGCCTTCATCATCGCCGAGGTGGCAATCGCATTGGTCCCCAGGGCGATGATCTCGATCTCGCCTCCCAAGAGATCGCGCAGCCTCCTAATGATCAGGCTGCCGATTCCCCCTCCCAATCCATCCACCACCGCTAAAATCACAGCCTCTTGGGCTCCGGCGGGGGGCCCTCCTGCCTTCTTCCCTTTAGCACAAGGACCCCCCGCCTGTCAATGGTAAGAAAAAGCTAAAAAATGTGGAGTACCTTTCCCATGGAAACCACGAAGAAAACGGCATAGAAGACGGAGCACAAAATTACGACCGCCTCCCGCCACAGGGGGGCCCTCACCTCTTTGGGCAGGATCTTCCGGTTGACGATGATCACGTGGATGCCGGTGAAGGCAAAGATGAAGGAGGCAATGTTGGCCCCGATCATGATGAGCACCAATGGCTGGGCCAGCCCCATGGCGAGGCATCCCCAGATCACGTACATCGCCAGGATGAAGTAATAGATGGTGCGCACATCCCCACCCCGCCACTTGCGGACTTTCTCACTCCCTGACCACAGGGTGTCGGTGGTCAGACGAACGATGCCATCCAGGTTGCCCAGCTGGGTGGAGAAGAGGACCCAGAACCCATTGAGCAGGGTGAGGAACCAGAAAATCTGATACCCGGTATGGTCCATCAGGTACTTGGCCTGATAGGCCCCGGTGGCCAGGCCGGTCATCTTGGTGCCGGCCGGGACGACGGCAGCGGCGAGGTTCACACAGAGATACATCCCCAAGAAGCAGCCAATGCCCCAGATCCCATATTGATCCACGGCCAGGTATTTCATCCAGGTCCGCCACTTGGAGAGGTTTTTGTCGTTGATCTCAAAGACATTTCCCACATGAGAGAGCTTGACCGATGCCCCTCCCACTGCGCTGGGGATGAAGCCTACGGTGCTCCCCATGCCATAACCCTTGTCCCGCATCCAGTTGGAGATGAAGCAGTTGCCCATCCCCCCGGCCCCGGAGTAGGCGGCAAAGGCCCCCAGGAGCAGCCAGTTCGCCCCGGTCGGTAGGACTCCAAATTTCAGAAACCCACTCGCCGTCCCCAAGGAGAATTTGAGCGGAACGAAGACGACATTGGCAAAGATCAGGAAGATGAAGATCCAGGCCACCATGAACCAGGAGGCATATTCGAGCGTGCGCTCGATCTTGCCCCCGAAGATGACGACGACCACGCAGAGGAAAAAGGTGAGATAGCCAAACATCAACATCAGCGGCCGATCACCGGCCACCGGGATGCGACCCATGAAGGCGGCAAACAGAGTTGAGGCCGCGGCTGCAGCCCAGCCCGGCCAGAGGTATTGGGCAAAGATGAAAAGGGAATAGACCCAACCCCAGAATTTAGGCCCAGGCTTGGTGCGCATGAAGCCGGTGATGATCGGCTCTCCCGTATACATGGTGTAGCGGACGAACTCCACATTCAGAAATACCTGCAGGATGATCGCGACGGTGGTGATCCAGAGCAGGGCCGCGCCATACTGCACGATCGTCGCCGGCCCCAAGAGCCACTCCCCGCTTCCAATAGAGGTCCCCAGCAAAATGGCACCCGGCCCGATCACCGTAAGGACGTTCTTGAACGTAAAGGGGGGCGGTGCGGGCAAATCCTTCACATTATGGGGCGGAAGGGCCCCGGCCTGCACCTGTTTGGCTTTTTTGGTCATCTCACTCTCCTTTCCTGAATAAAGGCACCGCCTGATGAACTGGCGAGGGGTGGAATTCTCAGAAACTTAGTCCCTTGGATGTGTATTTGTCAATCAAAAATTTGAAGCTTCGGGCAGGCAATCTGGAATCTCGCACCCATGGGCGCTTAGGGGCTTTGCGGGACAAATATATTGACAAAGATCAACTCAAGGTTATAATTTACAGGTTTAGGTCAAGTACTTCTTGTAAAAGGGGAGGGACCAGCCAATTCCGCCCTTTCGGCGGACAAATCATGGAAGATCAAGCAAGCTCCTCTGGTAACGGTGCTTCTAACGGGGCTCCCCCAGGGAGAAGTCGACAGAAAAATATCGTCCTGATCAGCATCCTCGTCGTCGCCCTCCTGGTTGGCGGATTCTTCGCCGCCAAGTGGTTGGCCTTTCGCCTTCATTATGTCTCTACCCAGGACGCCCACGTCGAGGGAGATTTGATTGCCCTTTCCCCTAAGGTCCCGGGGAAGATCGTGCAGCTTCCGGTAGAGCAAGGAGAGGGCGTTCGGGCCGGCCAACTGATCGCCCAGATCGAGAAGATTGATTACGAGGTGGCCTTGGCCCAAGTCCAAGCCTCGCTGGAGAGGAGGCAAAGTGAGTTCTCTCGGGCCCTGGCCCAGAAGAGCTTGACTGGCAAGCGAGTGGCGGGGGGTGTCGCCTCCGCAGAGGTGGCCCTGCGTCAAGCTGAGGATAACCTGCGAAAGGCCGAGGCCTCCCTGCAGGCAGCCAAGGCCAGGGTGAGCGAGACCAGCGCCGAGATGAAGAATACGGAGCGCCAGTATCAGCGAGGCCGGAAGCTCTTTGCGGAGGGGATCATCTCCGCCGATCGCGAGGATGAGCTGGCGACCGCCTTGAAGACCGCCGAAAGCCGACATGAGGCGGCCCTGGAAAATGAGAAAGAGGCTGACGGCGCCGTCCGGCTGGCCCGGGCCAGCCTCAGGAAGGCCAAGCTCGATCTGGACTTGTCGCAGGAGGAATGGGCCCAAGTCACCCTCCAAGATAAGGAAATCGAAGTCCTGGCAGCCAAGGTGAGGGAGGCGGAAGAGAAGGCCAAGGAGGCCCAAGTTCGTTTGGGGGAGACAACGATCCTTTCCCCCATTGACGGGGTCATCTCCAAGAGGATCGTGAATCTGGGAGAGATGATCCAGCCGGGCCAACCGATCGTCTTCGTCAATAACCCCCATCAATGCTGGATTGTCGCCAATATCGAGGAGACGCAGATTCGCAAGGTTCAAGTGGGGGCGCCGGTACTGGTGAAAGTGGATGCCTATCCGGGCAAGACGCTTGCAGGAAAGGTGATCGCCATCGGCTCTGCCACCTCCTCAGAATTCTCACTGCTGCCCGCTGATAATCCCTCCGGAAATTTTATTAAGGTCACCCGCCGCATCCCGGTTCGCATCTCCGTCACCTCCAATCCCGACACCCTCCGCCCAGGCATGATGGTCACGGTGGCCGTCCAAGCCAACTCATGACTGCCGACTTCTATCGCCAACCTTCCTACAAGTGGTTCGTCAATGCGACCGTTACCGTGGGGGGGATGATCTTCTTCCTGGACGCAAATACGGTCCCCATCGCCGTCCCTTGGATGATGGCCTCTTTTGGGGTCGATATCGATAAGATCCAATGGGTGGTCAACGCCTATATGATCGCGGTGGCCGTTGCCATGCCCACCCTGGGCTGGTTGGGCGGTCGATTCGGCTACAAGCGGGTTTTCATCGCCGCCCTGGTCTTCTATATCGGGGGGGGTCTACTCTGCGCCGTGGCCACGGATATCGATTTCCTCATTGCCTTTCGAATTCTGCAGGGACTGGCGGCGGCAGCGCTCACCACGGTCCCCCTTGCCTTCATCTTCGATCTCTTCCCGTTAGAGGAGAGAGGGATGGCTATTGGCTTTTACAGCCTCGGCTCTTGCCTTCCCGCCGCCCTTTCCCCCGCCCTGGCCGGCTATGTCACAGAACATATGGGGTGGCCCTGGATATTCTATGTGGTCACCCCGATCGGGCTCCTCTGTCTGCTGGCTTCTATTCTATTGTTGAAGGATGTCAGGTCGGGAAATGGCCTGGGCTTCGATTTCAAGGGCTTCATTGCGATGACCGGCTTTCTGGTCACCCTCCTCATTGCCCTCAGCCGGGGGCAACGATGGGGTTGGCGCTCTGATTACATCCTTAGCCTATTCGCTGCCTCCGCGATCTTCCTGGTCCTCTTCTTGTGGTGGGAGTACCAATCCAAGAACCCCCTGGTGCAACTCTCCCTCTACAAGAGCCCCGTCTTCCTCATCTCCTCTCTGATCAGTCTGGTCTTTGGGGTCGGGTTCTTTGGCACGAACTTCCTCCTCCCCCTATTCATCCAGGATCTCTCCGGGTATTCCCCGGTCCAATACGGATGGCTGATGGCCCCAGGGATTGTGGTCCTGGGGGCCATCAGTTACCTCTCAGGGAAGATGGTCGATCACATGGACGCCCGGATTCCCTTGGTCCTGGGGCTCCTTTGTTTTATCGCCGCCTTCTATTGGCTCTCTCGGCTCGATACTGCCTCCGGGGTACTGGCGATCGCAGGAATGATCGTGCTGCGCAGTCTGGGCATGAGCTTCATCTATCCGCCCGTCATGTACGTCTCGCTCAATTCGGTCCCCCCCGCATCCGTGGGGCTGGCAGCGGGCCTCATCAATGTCATCCGCCAGATTGGCGGGAGCTTCGGCATTGCCAGCCTGAGCACCTTGCTGGAGAGGCGGGACATCTTTCACCGGGGCGTTTATGGGGAGGCCCTGAATCTGAACTCTCCCGTCCTGCAGAAGTTTCTCTTTTCTCTCAAATCCTCCATCCTCTTCCAGGCTGGCGGATCTCCCGATCAGGTCAAGGACCAAGCCCTGGCGCTGTTGATCCGAGAGTGCAAGCGCCAGGCCCAGATTGCGGCCTTCGATGATTGCTTTTACCTTACCCTTTTCATTTTTCTGGCAACCTTCATTCCTACCCTGCTCCTCAAGGGGAAGCCCCGCCAGTAATCTGCGAGGCTCGCCAACTTCGTGACAATCTGTTGAGAAAGGATGCTCTTCGCCTTGATTTAAGGGAAGAGGGGGTGGGAAGAAGACCAAAGATAGAACCCGCTGGAGGCTTCGTCCAGCCCCAAATAACGGATCGACCTCGGGTTGGCCAAAATAATTTGAAGATAGCCCTTGATTTTTATTGACATCCACAATATACTTTGTATAAAAGAGATATCTCAAGGAAACCACGAATCGAGAGGAGGTGGATGGCGAAAAGAAAAAAGGGGGGGTTGCCTGTAATCCTCTGGTGAATGGTGTGATGGAGGGAGAAGCGAGGATCCTGTAAAGGAGGTATGGATTTATGAGAAAGAGCTTATTTTTTAAGAAATGGACAATCGCCTTGTTGGTTCTGGCTTTGGCGGTAGGCTTGGCCCTCGTAGCCACGGCGGTGGAAAAGAAACCCGCCGGTACCACCAAGATGATCATCATCTCGGATGGCAAGATTAGCCCGGCGACGGCCAACATCACCAAAGGCACCACGGTGATCTGGCTCAATAACGCCATGGGGAATGTGAATATCTTCTTCTCCAAAGGCAAAGAGGTAGAGGCAGTGTGCGCTGCCCCCACTCGTTTCGCCTTAGACACCGATGGGAAATACAACTCGGGAGCCATCCCCCGGGGTGCAACCGCTTCGGTGTGCTTCATCGAGGCCGGAAAATACGAGTATACGGTAACTGGGTTTGAAAGAGGGACCACCACCCTCACTGGCAAAATCGTAGTAAAATAGAGAAAATCTCTCAGCGGGCGCATCTACCTTCGAGTGAGCACAGAGCGCCGCGGCATTGAATTGCCCCAAGGGGAGGAGTCGAGACCAATTCGAATCCTCCCTTTTCTTTTTTGATAGGAGTCAGCTAATGGACCTCTGGAAGAAAGGCGGTCTCTTATCCGTTGCCCTCTTGCTCTTGGCCGCGGCTTCTGGTTTCCCTCCACTCAAAGATGTCCAGGCCGCGGATTACGCCCAGATCAATGCCCCCGCGCCGGACTTCACCCTCTCCGATCTCGAAGGCAAGGAGGTTTCCCTTTCCGGACTCAAAGGCAAGGTCATTGTCCTGACCTTCTGGTCCATCTGGTGCAATCCCTGTCGTCAGGAGTTGCCGGTGCTGGATGCCTTAGATAAGCGATACCAGGAGAGGGGATTGAAGGTAATCGGGGTAACTATCGATCGAGATTCAGTGGGGTCCATTCAGGAATTCGTCACGAAGCATGACCTGTGCTTCCCCATACTCTTGGATCGGGAGAGAAAGGCGATGAAGGCTTATCGGGCTCATTTCCTTCCCACCACTTTCGTCCTGAATCGGGAGGGGGTCGTCGTAGATAAGAAGGTCGGGATCCACAATTGGATGTCCCCCGAATCCCAAAGTTCTATTGAGGGGTTGCTGAAGAAGAAATAATGCCCGATCCTCCGGGACCTGGGGCGAGCGCTGGCGAGGACCACCGAGTGGGGGGAGTTGTGGGGAATGGAAAGGAAGGTTGGGAGATCTTTACAATAAAGGAATTAGCCCTTCGGGATCAAGTCGCCGATCGGCTACTCTTGCAGGATTCTTTCCTCCCCCGAATAGAGGTTCATCCTCTTCCCTCGGGCAAAACCGATCAGAGTCATATTCTTTTCCCTGCACAATTGAACCGCCTCATAGGTAGGGGCACTCCGGGAGCACATGATCGGAACCCTGGCTCTCAATACCTTGTGGACGATTTCGGTTGAAATCCTACCGGTCGTCAGAAGGATCGTTTCTCTCATATCGAGACCTTTAATCAGCGCCTCACCTATGACCTTATCAATCGCATTGTGCCTACCAATGTCCTCATGAAAAATCAAAATCCTCTCTCCATCGGAAAAACAGGCACTATGCACGCTCCCTGTCCTTTGGAATTCCGATGATTTGTTCTGAAATTCGTGCATGAGGTATGAGATTTTCTGGGCGAGGATTCTCATGGGCGATTGAATCCTTTCCGCCGGCTTCATCTCAACCTCCAGGACCACACCCCTTCCACAGCCTGAGGTATAAGTGATCCTTTGAGGGTAGGCGAGGTCGATATGAACGGTGGAGCTCTTTTCGTTGATCATATGTTTCTTTATTTCGGAGAATGAATGAATTATGCCTGAAGAAAATAGGAAACCAACGCTCAACTCTCTGATATGGCGGGGGGTACAAAGCATGGATACCAATTCCTCATCCCCGAGGCAGATGGTGAATACCCCCTCCTCGGTGACCGAATCCACCGCCCGCTCTCTTCTCCCCTCCCATACCCTTAATATTTCCAATTCTATGGTCATCGAATCTCAGGTCTTTCCCCCCGATTCCGGGTAGGGCCTAATAGCCCATTGGGGAAGAGCTGCCTGCCCAATGACGATGGCCTCCACTTTCAAGCTTCTACCCGTACGGCGCAGACTTTGAACTCGGGGATCTTGGCTACCGGGTCCAAAGCCGCAATGGTGAGGCGATTGGCGGGAGCTTCTCGGTAGTGGAAGGCCAGAAAGAGCGTCCCCGGCGTGACCCGGTCGGTGATCCGAGCGCCAATCTCGATTTGTCCCCTCCGAGATATGATCCGTACCCGCTTACCCTCTTCAATGCCGAGGGAGAGGGCATCGGTTGGATGGATCTCGATGGCACCGACCGAAACCAGCCTATCCAATACCTCCGCCCGCCGAGACATCGTGCCGGTGTGGAAGTGTTCCAGGATTCGACCGGTGGAAAGGAGGAAGGGGAATTCTTCGTCCGGGAGCTCCATGGGGGGGATGAACTCCACCGCATGGAACTTGCCCAGCCCCCGAGTAAATAGATCTTGATGTAGATAGGGCGTTCCCGGATGCTGTCGATCCGGGCAGGGCCACTGGAGCGATCCTTTCTCCAACCGCTCATAAATGATGCCTCCATAGCTGGGGGTCAGGCTGGCGATCTCGTCCTGAATCACCGAGACTTCATCGTAGGCCATACGATAGCCCATTCGCTGGGCCAGGTCGCAGAGGATAACCCAGTCCTCCCGGGCCTGACCCGGAGGCTCAATGCCCTTACGGACGCGCTGGACGCGCCGTTCGGTATTGGTAAAAGTTCCCTCCTTTTCCGCAATACCCGCCGCGGGGAGGACGACATGGGCGAGACGGGCCGTCTCCGAAAGGAAGATGTCCTGGACCACCAGAAAATCGAGCTTATCCAGGGCCTCCTCCACATGGTTCACATCGGGGTTGCTGAGCATCGGGTTTTCGCCCATTATATAGAGGGCCTTCAACTTCCCTTCTTTAGCGGCATTGATCATCTCCACCATGGTCAACCCAATCTGACCCGGAAGCTTGACCCCCCAGGCCTCCTCGAATTTGGAACGGACCTTCTCGTCATCCGCCCGCTGATAACCCGGATACACATTTGGCAGCGCCCCCATATCGCAGGCCCCCTGGACATTGTTTTGTCCCCGGAGGGGATTCACGCCGGCTCCCCTCTTGCCGACATTGCCCGTCACCATCGCCAGGTTGGCCAGGGCCATGACATTATCGGTGCCGCTGATGTGCTGGGTGATGCCCATTGAATAGACAATGGATGCCGCACCCGCTTGAGCAAAAAGGCGTGCCGCCCGGATGATTTCTTCCGCCGGGACCCCGGTGATCTTCTCCCCCAAGTCGGGGGTATAGGGGAGCACGGCTTGGCGAAGCTCCTCGAAGCCCTCGGTTCGTGCCGCGATGAACTGCCGATCCTCCAGGCCCTCGTGGAGGATGACATGCACCATGGCGTTGATCAGGGCGACATCGGTCCCGCCCTTCTGCCGCAGGTGGATGGTGGCATATTCGGTCAGCTCAATCGATCGAGGATCGGCAATAATCAGCGGGACCTGGCGATGGACAGCGGCTCGCTTGATGGCGGAGCCGATGATCGGATGGCACTCGGTGGTATTCGAGCCGATGACCAGGATGCAATCGGTCAGGTCGAAATCCTCTATGGAATTGGTCATTGCCCCGCTGCCGAAGGCACGGGTCAGGCCGGCTACCGTAGAGGCGTGGCAGAGGCGCGCACAGTGGTCGATGTTGTGGGTGCCGATCACGGCGCGGATGAACTTCTGCATGAGATAGTTTTCCTCGTTGGTGCACTTGGCCGAGGAAAACCCCCCGATGGCGTCCGAGCCAAATCGCTCTTTGATCTCGGAGAGCCGCTCAGCCACTAAATTCAGGGCCTCTTCCCAGGTGGCAGGTAGGAGCCGTCCGTTCTTGCGGATCAGGGGCTCAGATAACCGCTCTTTATGGCCAATGAAATCCAGGCCAAATCGCCCTTTGACGCACAACAGGCCTTTATTGATCCCCAAATCCGGCTGACCAGTGATCTGGACGAGGCGATGGTCTCGGATATTCAACACGATCGTGCATCCGCATCCGCAATAGGGACAGATCGTGGGGACCTGCTGGTATTCCCAGGCCCGTCCGGTACCTCTGGCTCCGGTATAAGCCAGTGCCCCGGTGGGGCAAACGTCCAGGCAGTTGCCACACTCCGCACAGGTGGATTCCTCTCGCGACTGGCCTGGGGGCAGGGAGATGCGGGTATCGAATCCCCGCCCCCAATAATCGATGGCCCCTCTGACCTCCACCTGATGGCACACTTCCACGCACCGGCCGCAGAGGATACACTTGCTGCGATCATAGACGATGGCCGGTCCATCTTGAACGGGTTCCAGCGACACCGGTTCCCCTCGGAAGCTCGGTTCCTTCACCCCTAACTGGTAGGCATATCTTTGGAGTTCACAATCCCCCGCCCGATCACAGGTCAGGCAGTCATGGGGATGGTTGGAGAGCAGGAGCTCTATCATGAATCGGCGCACCTGATGGAGCTTCTCCGTATTCGTGCGGACCACCATGCCCTTCCCCGCCTCATAAGAGCAGGAGGCCACCAACGATTTGGCCCCTTCCACCTCCACCAAGCAGAGGCGGCATGAACTGGTGGGAGGCAAGCCCAGGGCCGGGTCGTGACAGAGGTGAGGGATATCGATTCCCGCCCGGATGGCGGCCTCCAGGATGGTGGTTCGTGGGGGGACGATAACCTCTACACTATCGATCGTCAGAGAGACTTCATTGGCCATGGATCACCCTTCCTCGAGGCTTCAATCCAGGTCACACCGGAGGCACCGGCGGGCCTCGGCGCAGGCCGCCTGAAGGGAATATCCCTTGAATATCTCCATAAAATTGCCCTTTCGTTTCCTGGGGGGTGTCCCCCGGATCGCCTGGCGAGGGGCCGCGGCCTCCTGCTCATCCGGCTTGCTACGGCCGGGAAACCCCCGGGCCGGAGGAAGCTCGCCTTTGCCGCCTAAGAAGAGGTCAATGGCCTGGGCGGCCCGCTGGCCCGCAGCAATGGCCTCGATGATGGTAGCGGGCCCGGTGACCGCGTCTCCCCCAGCAAAGAGGTTGCCTTCTCCGCTCCGCTGCGTCACCGGATGGGCTGAGATCCGCCCCTTCGCCACGACCAGTTGACCGTCGGAGGCGGCAAAACTCAGTTCCGGGCCCTGGCCGATGGCCACGATCACCTGGTCGGCCTCCATGACCACCTCGCCTCCTGGTTTGGGGATGGGTCTTCGGCGTCCGCTTTCATCGGCCTCCCCGAGTTCCATCTCGATGATCCGAATCGCCCTGACGCTCCCGTTCCCTTCGATCGCAATAGGGGCCACCAGGAATTGCATCTCCACCCCCTCCAAGAGGGCCTCTTCGATCTCCTCCCGGATGGCAGGCATCTCCTCGCGGCTGCGCCGATAGAGCAAGGACACCGAATCTGCTCCCAATCTCAAGGCGGTGCGGGCCGAGTCGATGGCCGCATTGCCCCCCCCGATGACCACCACTCGCCCGGGTAGAGATGTGAGTTCGCCCAGGTTGATCCTCCGCAGGAAACTCACCGCATCCTGCACCCCCTGGGTATCTTCGCCAGGGATGTTTAAACGACTGCTCTGGTGGGCACCCACGGCCACGAAGATGGCATCGAAATTGGCCTCTCGCAATTCCCGGAGCGATGCAATCCGCCGACCGGTCTCGATCTCCACCCCGGCCCGACGGATGTACTCAATGTCACGCTGAAGGACTTGGCGCGGCAAACGATAGGGGGGGATCCCTGCTGCCAGTACACCTCCCACTACATCCAGGGCCTCGTAGACTTTGACCTCCCGGCCCATCAAGGCCAGGAAATAGGCGGCGGTCAAGCCCGCTGGCCCGGAGCCGATGACTGCCACCCGCCCCTGGCGAGGGCCTCTCCATTTGGGCGGGGCTCCGATTTCTCTTACCCTATCCGAAACGAATCGCTTGAGATGGCGGATGGCAACCGGCTCATCCAGGTCGCCGCGGCGACAGAAGGTCTCGCAGGGATGATCACAGGCCCGACCGCAGACCGAGGGAAACGGGTTTCTTCTTCGGATGACCTCCAACGCCTCGGCCAACCGGCCCTCGGCGACCAGGGCGACATAATCCTGGACGCTCACATGGGCGGGACAGGCACTGCTGCAGGTGGTGCTCACCAGAGATTTGCACGCGTGGGAGGGGCAGCGTTTCTCGACGATGTGGGCCTCATATTCATCGCGGAAGTAGCGGATCGTAGAGAGGACGGGGTTGGGTGCCGTCTGGCCCAGTCCGCATAGGGAGGCCTCTCGAACCACCTCCCCCAATTGGGCGAGTTGGTCGATCTCCGTGAGCTCGGCCTGGCCAGCGGTGATTCGGGCGAGGATTTCCGCCATCCTCTTGGTTCCCACCCGACAGGGGACGCACTTCCCGCAGGACTCACTCTGGACGAAATCGGTGAAGAACTTCGCGATATCCACCATACAGGTAGCCTGGTCCATGACGATCAGACCCCCGGATCCCATGATGGCGCCAATCATCTGCACCGAATCATAGTCGAGGGGCACATCCAGGTAGCGAGCCGGAACGCATCCCCCCGATGGCCCCCCGATCTGGGCCGCCTTGAATCTTCGACCGTGGGGGATGCCTCCCCCGATGTCAAAGATAATCTCCCGCAGAGTAGTGCCCATCGGCACCTCCACCAGCCCGGTGTTATTGACCTTTCCCGCCAGGGCGAAGATCTTCGTCCCCCTGGAGCCTTCCGTTCCGATTTGGGCGTAGGCCGCGGCGCCCTTCTCCAGGATTCGCGGGACATTGGCCCAAGTCTCCACATTGTTGATGTTGCTGGGTTTCCCGAATAGCCCCGAAGTAGCCGGGAACGGCGGGCGAGGCCTCGGCATGCCGCGCCTCCCCTCAATCGAGGCGATGAGGGCGGTCTCCTCACCGCAGACGAAGGCCCCGGCCCCTTTGCGGATCTCGAGATCGAAGTCAAATCCCGTTCCCAGGATATCCTCTCCCAAAAGGCCAGCCTGGCGAGCCTGGTCTAAGGCGATTTCGGTATGCTCAATGGCAATGGGATATTCGGCCCGCACATAGATGAACCCCTTGGCCGCTCCGATGGCATAAGCCCCGATGATCATCCCCTCGATCACCAAGTGTGGATCTCCCTCCAGCAGTGCTCGGTCCATGAAGGCCCCCGGATCGCCCTCGTCAGCATTGCAGATGATATATTTGGGCTGGCCCGCAGCGCATCGAACGAATTCCCACTTTCGACCGGTGGGGAACCCCGCCCCGCCTCGACCGCGAAGGCCCGAGGCGATCACCTCGGCGATGATCCCCTCGGGGGGCATCCTCGAGAACGCATCCGCCGCGGCCAAATAGGCCCCATGGGCCACGGCGTCTTCCAGGCTCCTGGGATCCACTACCCCACAGTTTCTCAACACCACACGGGTTTGCCGCCTATAAAATGGGATGTCCCGCTGCCGGGAGATCGCCTGCCTTTCCGAGGACCAGCACAGATGGCGGATCGTCTTTCCCCCCAAAATGGTGGTCTCGATGATCTCCGGCACATCATGAGGGGTGACATTCTGATAGAAGATCCCCCGAGGGTCGATTACCATCGCCACTGCTCCCGCACACAATCCGTGGCACCCGGTCCGAACCACTTGGACCCGATCCCCCAGGCCGAGCCCATCGATCTCCCGATCCAAGGCCTCGCAGACCTCCAGGGCCCCCAAGGCCCGGCAGCCCGTCGAACAGACGCGGATCACCCTCTCTCCCCGCGGCCGGGCTAAAAGCTCCTTTTGCTTTCGATGCAGCTCTTTTATGGAATTTAACCGGTTCACGATCTCTGGTCCTGAAAGCTTTTGAGGATATTCTCCACGCGCTGCGGGGTGAGCTTGCCGAAGTACTGGTTATCGATCATCATGGCCGGTGCCAGAAAGCAAGTCCCCAGGCAGGCGACCGTCTCCAGATAAAACCGCATATCCGGGGTGGTGTGGCCTTCGTTGATGCCCAGGATCCTCTGGACCACATCGATGACTCGCTCCGAGCCCTTGACATGACACGCAGTACCACGGCAGCAGCGGATGGTGTGCTTCCCCCGGGGCTCGGTGTAGAATTGAGCATAGAAGCTCACGACTCCATAGATTCGGCTGAGGGGAGTCTTGGTGCAGCGGCTGATCTCCCGAAGGGCCCGGGCCGGGAGGTAGCCGTAACGCTCCTGCACTTCCTGAAGGAGACCAATGAGGTTCCCATCGGGCAACACCTTCAATCGACCGAGAAAAGCCCTGATCTCCCCCTCCGAAGGTTCCTGAGGGGAGCCATCTGGAGTCCTTTCCCTCTGGTTCATAACTTCCCCTTCTGAGAATATATCGCGAGTGCCATCCCCACCGCGGACTCTGGGGTGAGTGAGTGGATATTAATGGAGAAAATGGACGGACTTCCCGGGGCCATCAGCGGACCTCCCCTCCGACGATCTCCGCATACCGATGGGGGCATCGTTCTTTCCCGGATCGCCTTGAGATCTCGGGGGGTGTTGACATTCATTAATTGGTCGGCTATCTCCACCGGCGTCTCGATCTCATGGGTTTGGAGGGATTGTAAAAGGTCAGCTGGGGAAAGGTGACCGGCCTCCAAGGCCCGTTCCACTTCCTGGAGGGCATCAGGCTCATACACCGCCGCCAACGGCTCAAGGCGACCCGTAGTGGGATTGCCGAGGGCCGAGGTCAGTCGGTCGGGACGGCGGCCCTCCAACAGTAAATCGACGGCCTCTCTGGCCATTCCAGGCATGTCGCACGCGAGGACCAGGACCGCACGGGGTTCCCTGGGTCCTTCCAGGGCCACTCCTCCCCCTCTGGCCTTTTCTCCCCGGGCGATCCGTAGGGCGGTGGCGATGCCTCCCAAGGGGCCATAACCAGGGCGATAATCTGGTCGCCAACCCAAGAATCGAGGCCGTCCGATCCGGGGGGGGGGAGAGCCAATGGCCCACACCTCTCCCAGCCGACTCGCTAATAGCTCCGCCGGACAGGACAATACCGACCGGCCCTGAACCCGCATCGCGGCCTTGGGCGCTCCCATGCGTCGACTGAAGCCCCCCACCAGGATGAGCCCCAAGGAGAAGGCCAGCCCGCCCAGGAGCCGGCTGATCCCAAAACTGAGATTCGGATCGCTGGTGATCAGGGTGGAATAGAGTGCCCCCAGGCCAATGAATCCGCCCGCCAGAACCCCCAGTCCCATCATCGATAGCAGGGGCAAGCGCGCCTTGGCTACCCCAATCTTCTCGACACGTTCGGCGATTTCTTTGGGGGAATAGGCATCAAATCCAAAAATTTCCGCCATAGCCCGCTCCTTCTACAAATCGAGGCTCCCCCAGCCAACTGGAGGTGATTGCTTCCGCCAAAAGGATTTTAAGGATTCCCTCTTCATCACATGGCACCCAAGGAAAAGGCACCCGTTCCCCCAAGGCAGCAGGTGCCTCCAAACCCCAGCGTGCTAATGTGAAGATCTCAAATCATTCCGCTCGCTAACCTGGAGGCCTATTGCAGGGATTCCCTCCCCGATGCGCTTCACTCCTGGACCACGGCACCCCGCTTGGACAGGGCCACGGCGATGGCCAAAAGAATGAGACAGATGGCCACGATCACGCCCTTGATCTCCCAGCTCAGGTTGCGGATGGCGAAGGGGGCGATCAGGATCCCCACCAGGTTCATCACCTTGATCATGGGATTGAGGGCCGGGCCCGCCGTATCTTTGAAGGGGTCGCCCACGGTATCTCCAATGACGCTTGCCTTGTGGCATTCGGTCCCCTTTCCCCCCAGGAAGCCATCCTCGATCTTCTTCTTGGCATTGTCCCAGATTGCACCGGTGTTGGCCATGAAGACGGCCAGCAACTGCCCGGTGAGGATGGCTCCGGCCAAATAGCCCCCCAGCGCTCCAACCCCCAGGGCAAAGGCCACCATGGTCGGCGTGGCGATGGCCAGAATCGCTGGACCCAGCAACTCCTTCTGCGCAGTGGCGGTGACGATCTGGACGCAGCGGCCATAATCAGGTTTCTCTTTCCACTCCATAATACCTGGCCTCTCCCTGAACTGCCGCCTCACCTCCTCCACCACCTGGAAGGCCGAGCGGCCCACCGCTTTCAGGGCGAATGAGGAGAAGAGGAAAGGAACGGCCCCGCCAATCAGAAGCCCCACGAAGACGGAGGGCAGATTGACCTGGATCCCTACCTCGACCAGCTTCGCCTCGTCGATAAAGGAGCGAAACAGGGCGGTGGCGGCGATGACCGCGGTGGCAATCGCCAATCCCTTGGTCAAGGCCTTGGTGGTGTTGCCGATGGCATCCAGCCAGGCCACATTCCGGCCAATCTCCCCGGAGGTGACCTCCTTGGTTCCTGACATCTCGAAGATCCCCATAGCATTATCGGTGATGGGACCATAAGTATCCATGGCTAGGATAAAGCCAGTGGTCGTCAGGAGGCCCAGACCGGCCAGGGCGATCCCATAAGCCGAGAGGGAGAGGCTTCCATGGAAGATGAGCAGGGAGGCGAGGATCGTCCCGGCGATGGTGACGATGGCCCACACCGTGCTCTCCAGCCCAACCCCCATCCCGGTGAGGATCATGGTGGCGGGTCCGGTCTTGGTGGCCAATGCCGTTTCGGTGACGGGGACCTTGTCCGGGTGGGTAAAATAGTTGGTCAGCCACAAGGTGACGATGGCCAGAAAGATGCCGATCGAAGTCGCCCAGAAGAACCTCCAATCTGGGGCCCCCGTCTTGGGATCGACGAGATAGAAATAGTTGATGATAGCAAACCCAATGATGGAAACAATGCCCGCAATGATGAAGCCATTGCTGATGGGCCGCATCGGATCCTTCATCGTCTTGCCCCGCACCCTCACACTCCAGATGCCAATGATCGAGGAGAAGACGCCCGCCGCCCGGACCAGCAAGGGAAAGATGATCAGCTTGAGGGCAAAGTGGGAGGCCTGATCTCCGTAATAGCCCCGGAATTCCAGATCTGCAAGGCAGGCTGCCGCCAGGATGATGGCCGCCACCAAGGTAACCTCGTAGCTTTCAAAGACATCCGCCGCCATTCCGGCACAGTCGCCTACATTGTCCCCCACATTATCCGCAATGACCGCGGCGTTACGGGGATCGTCCTCCGGGATTCCCTTCTCCACCTTGCCGATCAGATCTGCCCCCACATCGGCAGCCTTGGTGAATATTCCACCCCCTACCCTCAGGAAAAGGGCTGCGAGACAGCCGCCGAATCCGAACCCCACCAGGACCTTCATGGCATTCTCCTGGAAGATCAGAAAGATGATGGTGGCTCCTAAGAGGCCAAAGCCCACGGTGAACATCCCCGAGACGGCCCCCGCCCGGAAGGCCAGCTCCAGTGCCTCCTTGAAGCTATGCAAGGCTGCATTCGCCGTTCGAGTATTGGCTCTCACCGCCAGCCACATCCCCACATATCCTGCCCCGTAGGAGGCGAATACCCCCATGAGAAAGGCGATGGAGATCCCGAGGGGGATATAGCGCAGCGCTTCCTCCGCGCTATACACATTGCGGTACATGAGAAAGAGGCCGGCCGTGATGGCTATCACAAACCAGATCATGGTCTTGAACTGGCGTCCCAGATAGGCCATCGCCCCTTCCTGAATGGCCTGCGAAACCTCCACCATCTTGGAAGAGCCCGGATCATGGCGCAACACGCGGAAGACCAGGTACAATCCATAACCCAGCGCGATGAAGGCGGAAACCAGGATAAACCACAGGAGCTGCCATTCGGTAGTGCCCAGGGGGGGCAGGG
>JAZDMQ010000014.1:0-18127 GCA_043800755.1 bacterium
CCATCCCTCATTTCTTCTGGTACAACGCCTTCATCATCCTCTCCAATGGCAGCCAAAGCCGGATTGGCAGCACTACAGCGGAGTGGGAGCACTTCGCCGAATGGAAACATCTGAGGGAACCGCAGATGCGGCCCCCTCAGACCCTCACCCCTGGACCCTCTCCCAGTGGGAGAGGGCAGAGCGAAGCGGAGGGTGAGGGTGCTGACCGTCCTATGGTCAGCTTGGAGACGATGGTCCGGGCGACCTGCGGGCCCGAACGGTTGCTGGATCTGGTGGAGAACTTCCTGCTTTTCAGTGAGGAGAGAGGCGGCCTGGCGAAGATGGTGGCGAAAAACCACCAGTACCTCGGTGTGAACAATGCCATCGAGGCGCTACGGCAGGTTCGAGAGAAGAGCGGACGGCTGGGCGTCTTCTGGCATACTCAGGGGAGCGGCAAGAGCTACTCCATGGTCTTCTTCTCCCAGAAGGTGCTCCGCAAGCTCTGGGGGAATTTCACCTTTGTGATCGTCACTGACCGCCAGGAATTGGACGATCAGATCTACAAGAACTTCGCCAATGCCGGAGCCATTACGGAGCAGCATGTGCAGGCAGAGAGCGGAGAACACCTGAAACAGCTCCTCCGGGAAGACCATCGATATATCTTTACCCTGATCCAGAAGTTCCGCACCGAGAGGGGCGGGACTTATCCCAAGCTCTCGGATCGTTCGGACATCATCGTCATCACCGATGAGGCCCATCGCAGCCAATACGACATCTTCGCCCTGAATATGCGCAATGCCCTGCCGAAGGCAGCTTTCATTGGGTTTACTGGCACACCGCTGATGGTAGGGGAAGAGAAAACACGGGAGGTCTTCGGCGATTATGTCAGCATTTACAACTTCAAACAGTCCGTAGATGACGGCGCCACCGTGCCGCTTTACTACGAAAATCGCATCCCGGGACTCCAACTGACCAACCAGGATCTGAATGAGGATATGGAGCGGCTGTTAGAGGAGGCAGAGCTCGATGCAGACGAGGAGAAGAAGTTAGAGCGAGAGTTCGCCCGCGAGTACCATCTGATTACGAGGGATGACCGGCTGGAGAAGATCGCTGAGGACATGGTGGCTCATTTCATGGGTCGCGGCCAGCAGGGCAAGGCAATGGTGATATGCATAGACAAGGCGACGGCCGTCAGGATGTTCGACAAGGTCCAGAAATACTGGAAGATTTATCTGGCAGACTGGAAGGTGAGAGTCTCTTCTTATAGTGAAGCGGAGCGGGAGGAATTGGAAAGGAAAATCCAGTACATGGAAGAGACCGATATGGCCGTGGTCGTCTCCCAATCTCAAAATGAGATCGAGGATCTGAAGGCGAAAGGGGTGGATATTACTCCTCATCGCAGGCGTATGGTCAAGGAGGATCTGGACAACAAGTTCAAAGATCCGGAGGATCCCTTCCGGATTGTTTTCGTTTGTGCCATGTGGATGACCGGGTTCGATGTGCCGTGTTGCTCGACGATTTACCTGGACAAGCCGATGCGCAATCATACGCTGATGCAGACCATTGCTCGCGCGAACCGGGTATTCAGGGATAAAGTAAACGGTCTGATCGTGGATTATGTCGGCGTCTTCCGCAATCTTCAGAAGGCACTGGCGATCTACGGATCCGCAGCAGGAGGCGGCATCAAGGAGGGTGAAAACCCGATTCAGGACAAAAGGGCGCTCGTGGACCAATTGAGAGCGGCGATTGCAGAAGCGACTGCCTTCTGCGCGAAGCGAGGCATCGATTTGGTAAAGTTGCAAGCTGTCCGAGATTTGGAGAAGGTGAGCTTGCTGGATGATGCCGTGGAGGCGATCCTGGTCAGTGAGGAATCGAAGCGTAAGTACCTCTCTCTAACAGGAAATGTGGACAGGATCTACAAAGCAATCCTGCCCGACCCGGCCGTAAACGAGTTCCGGGCGATCAGGAGGCTTATGATGGTGATTGCAGCCAAGATTCGCTCTCTGGCGCCGGAAGTGAACATCTCGGAGGTCATGGAGGCGGTGGAAGACCTGTTGGATAGGTCGATCTCGGTCGAAGAATATGAGATCGTAGATCCGGCTGAATCCGGCAAAGCTCCGCTCGTAGACTTGAGCAAGGTCGACTTTGAGGCCTTGAAAGCTCGGTTTGACCAGGGCCGCAAGCGAATGGAGATGGAGAAGCTCAAGAATTCCATTCAGAGAAAGCTGAGGGAGTTGCTTCTATTGAACCGGAGCCGGATGGATTATCTCGAAAAGTTCCAGGAGATGATCGAAGAATATAATTCGGGCACTTCCAGTACGGAGGCGATTTTTACCCGCCTCATCATGTTTGCCCAGGAATTGAATGACGAAGAGAAACGCCACATCGCGGAGCGCCTCACCGAGGAGGAACTGGCCGTCTTCGACCTCCTGACGAAGCCCGAGATTGCGCTAAGCAGGAGGGAAGTGAAGCAGGTGAAGAAGATCGCCCGAGAGCTGTTGGATACGCTCAAGCGTGAAAAACTGGTGCTCGACTGGCGGAAGAAGCTGCAGGCACGAGCGGACGTGAGGGTTTCCATCGCAAAGATCCTGGAAGGGTTGCCCAAGGCTTACGCCCCTGACTTGTATCAGCAGAAATGTGACGCGGTGTATCAGCACATCTTCGACTCCTATTTTGGCCCGGGGCAGAGCATCTATGGGCAAGCGGCGTGAAAGCAACACACGAGAAAGCTAATTAGGAGCCGCCAGGTGGAAAGAAAAGGGAGGAGGGATGAATCATCAAATGGCATTGCAGGTTTCGCAGGACAAAATCGCGGATTTCTGCCAACGGCACCACATCCGCAGGCTCGCCCTTTTCGGCTCTGTTCTGCGGGACGACTTTGGTCCCGAAAGCGACGTGGATGTGCTGGTGGAATTTGAGCCCGGAGCCAGAGTGGGCTTTTTCAAGCTCTATGACTGGGAGCAAGAACTGTCCCATATTCTGGGTGGCTATAAGGTGGAAATCAATACGCCCAAATCTCTGAGCAAGTACTTCCGCGACCAAGTGCTGGAAGAGGCAGAGGTCCAATTTATTCATTGATGACCACACTGAGTTGGAGCGAATCCTTGCCGAAGCAGCCTCACAAGACCGATCAATCCTCTGATCCGGCGAAGGAGGCCAAGAGGGACAAAGACATGCCCGACTACCTCGGCCATCGGGAGCGGCTGCGGGAGAGGTTTCGGAAGGCGGGGGCCGAGGGATTTCACGATTACGAGATCCTCGAGCTTCTCCTGACCTACACGATCCCTCGTATCGACGTCAAACCGCTCGCCAAGAAGCTCATCGCGCACTTTGGCAGCTTGTCCGGCGTGCTGGACGCCGCCCCTCAAGAGATCGAGGAGGTGGCGAAAGTAAAACCCATCTCTTCAACCCTGATCTACCTGGTCAAAGAGACCTGTGGGGCTTATCTGGCGGAAAAGATAAAGGATAGGGAGGTCCTCTCCTCTCCCCAGGCGGTCCTGGATTTTGCTCGGTTGACGCTGGCTGGCCTCGCCCACGAGAGCTTCATGGTCATCTTCCTGAACACTAAGAATCAAGTCTTGCATCACCAGGTCGTCCACGAAGGAACGGTGGATCGGGCGGTCGTCTATCCCCGGCGCATCATCGAGGAGGCGCTGGCCCATCATGCATCCGGCTTGATCCTGGTCCACAACCATCCGAGCGGGCAAGCCGATCCTTCTGCCGAGGATAGAACCCTCACTCGGGCTCTCGTGGAGGCAACACGGGCGTTGGATATCCGCATCCTCGACCACATCATCGTGGGGAAGAATGGCCATTTCAGCTTTTCGGAGGCACAGCTTCTGACGAGTTGACCTCTGCGGGAGGAGACGAGGCGATGAGGGAATACGAACTGCGGCACCAGACTAATAAGAAGCTCTATCCGGGCAAATTCTACCCTCTCGGTGCGACTCCAACCGGTAATGGTGTCAACTTCGCCATCTATTCCCAGCATGCAGCCGAGGTCTATCTGCTCCTCTTTGAGGAGGTGGGTGGCCAGCCTTCGGATACTATCAGGATGGAGAACCGTACCCGGTTCACCGGGCATACCCTGGTCCATGGGCTGAAGGCGGGGCAGCTATATGGCTATAAGATGCGGGGGGAATACAACCCCGCCTATGGGATGCGTTTTAATGAGCACAAGCTCCTGATGGATCCCTACGCGAAAGCGGTGACCGGCGAGTTCAAGAACACCGATAACCTGCTCCTCTCCTACGATCCCAACTGTCCCGAAAAGGACCGCGTTATGGATCATCGGGACAATACCCAAATCGTTCCCCTGTCGATTGTGATGGAGGATGGCTTCGACTGGCAGGGAGATGCACATCCCGATATCCCCCCGGAGAGGCTGATCATCTACGAGGTCCACCTGAAGGGATTCACCGCCCACCCCTCCGCCAAAGTCAGGCATCCCGGGACCTACCTGGGCTTCATCGAGAAGATCCCCTACCTGAAAGACCTGGGGATCAATGCCGTGGAGTTCCTTCCCCTGCAGGAATTCTATGTGGAGGACTCCCTCCTCAACCAAGGACTGACCAACTATTGGGGATATAACACCATCGGCTTTCTTGCCCCCGAGTCCTCCTATAGCAGCGGGAGCTTTCCTGGATGCCAGGTCTCCGAGTTCAAGACCTTGGTGCGAGAGCTCCATAAGGCGGGCATGGAGGTGATCCTGGATGTGGTTTACAACCACACTGGGGAGGGAAATGAGCTCGGGCCGACCCTCAGCTTCAAGGGGATCGATAATTTGACCTATTATTGCCTTTCCGGCAGCCCCGACGCGCCCTACTGCTCCTACATGAATTACACCGGCTGCGGCAACAGTCTCAACCTGGCCCATCCGGAGGTCATCCGCTTCGTCATGGACTCCCTTCGCTACTGGGTCCAGGTGATGCATGTGGATGGCTTTCGGTTCGACCTGGCCTCGGTATTGGGCCGCGAGGGGGGGTTCTTTCAAAAGTCGGCCTCCTTTTTCGATGCCATCTTCCAGGATCCGGTCTTGAACCGGATCAAGCTCATTGCCGAGCCGTGGGACCTTTCGAGCTACGAGGTGGGGAATTTTCCGGTGGACTGGTCGGAGTGGAACGGCAGATTCCGGGATACGGTCCGGAGGTTCGGGAGGGGGGATCCTGGGCAGGTCAAGGACCTGGGCTGGAGGCTAACCGGCTCGGCCGATCTCTATGGCGATGACGGGAGGTCCGCCTATAATAGCGTCAACTTCATTACCTGCCACGATGGCTTCACCCTCCATGACCTGGTCTCCTACAGTTCCAAGCACAACGAGGCGAACCGGGAAGAGAATCAGGATGGGACCAATGACAACAATTCCTGGAACTGCGGGGTGGAGGGGGAGACTGACGATCCTCAAATCATCCAGCTGCGCAGGCAGCTGATCAAGAACTATTTCTGCTACCTCTTCTTCTCCTCCGGCACCCCCATGGCCCTGGGCGGCGACGAATTCATGAGGACCCAGAGGGGCAATAACAATGCCTACTGCCAGGACAATGAGATCAACTGGTTCAACTGGGAAGAGGTGGACAGGAATGCCGATATCCTCGACTTCTTCAAGAAGGTCATTGCCTTCACCAAGAGATATCCCATCCTGCAGCGGAGGAAATTCCTCCTGGGACGGGATCTGGAGGCGGACCATCTACCGGATATCACCTGGTTTGGAAAGGACCTGGGAAGGCCCTCCTGGGATGACTTTGAGCTGCGCACCCTCTGTTATTTCCTGGACGGCGGCGAAGAGCCATCGGAACTGGGCGATTACTATCTCTTCGTGATCCTGAACGCGGACCCTTCACTGCAATATGTCCGCATCCCACCGCCCAGAGCGGGGCAGCGATGGTACCGGGTGATCGACACCAGCCTGCCGAGCGGTGCGGGCTTCCTGGATCCGGGCCAGGAGATCGCCCTCGATCCCCCGGACTTTTACCTGGTCAACCCGAGAAGCACGGTGGTGCTCTTGGGGAGGTGAAAAGGAATGGCGAGGGCAATCCTTGCCACTGTCCGGCGGAATGCCTTCATTTCAGGCCCCTCGTCGGCTCAAGATCCTTTACTGCTCCTTTGATATCTTTCCCAAGTTGATGAAGGGATAGGCCCCTCCCGAGACCTGCGGCAGGGTCCCGTTCCATTTCTCCACGCTCTTATACTGCACCAGGAGGGGGCTGATGGAGCGGGACAGGATTTCATTGGCCTTTGCCTGGCCCTGAGCCACGATGAGCGTTGACTCTGCCTCTCCCTTGGCCGTTGCCACCTTTTGCTGGGCTTCGATCCCCCGCTGGGCGAGGACCTGCTTCTGGGTCTCTACCTGCTGCTGGGCCACCTGCTTTGCCTCGATGGCCTGCTCATATTCCGGGCTAAACCCGATATTGGAAAGGTAGATATCATCCACGATGAGGTGGTAGCGAGAGAGGTTTCCTCCCAGCTTGGCCATCGCGGTCTTCCGGATCTCCTCCCGCTTGGGAAGGATCTCTTGGATGGTGTAGGTGGGGACCACCTCTTTGATGAAGTCGTTGAAGGCGGGATCGATCACCTTGGGGGCAAAATCGGATCCCACCTTTTGATAGAGCTCATTCACATAGGCAGGGTCAATATGGAAGTTCATCATCCCAGTGAGCTTCACCGCCTGATATTCCTTGGAAGCGGCGTCGATCTCCCGGAAGGGATGGGGCTGGATCCGTACGTCCACCTTGATCACCCGTTCGGCGAGGGGCACCTTGAAATTGAGACCTTCCCCCATGACCCGCTTTTCGACGGACCCCCAGAGGAGCACCACCCCACGATGACCTGCCGGGATAATGACGAAGGTCCCCCAGAGCAGGAGGAAGAGGATGATGATCAGAACGAGCGGCTTCCCACCAACCCTTCTCCCCAGATTTGTCGCCCCCTTCAGACCTTCCATTTCTTTTTCGAACATTGGCCCTTCCTCCTTTATTCTCTTGCCCATTTCCACCTCGCCTCTCTTGGCCAGCCGGCGCATCTCTCCTCTATCACATCTCGCTTCCCTTTGACAAGGATTTGCGTCTCTGATAAACCATGGTCATGAACGAGGGATATGGAAGATATCTAAATTTGATCGAGAGACTGGATCATTTCCTGACCCGGGTCCGCAGAAGGTATGAAAGCGAGATCCTCTGCCGAGAGGGTTGCGCGGATTGCTGCCATCAATCCCTCAGTCTCTGGGCAGTGGAGGCCTATCGCCTCGCCCAAGGTTGGAAGGGCCTCCCTTCAGGTCTGGCTGGCCGCCTTCAAGAACAGGCGGCTGCCGTGGGGTGGAGCCGGTGTCCATTGCTTATGGATCAGGGCTGTGCCCTCTATGCGCACCGTCCGATCCTTTGCCGAACCTACGGATATCCATTTTTGAGCAGGGAGGAAGGAGGCGCAGGCGGGCCCTTGGTGAGTTACTGTCCTCGAAACTTTCAGGGATGGAGGAAAGGGGATCGCCTGGAAGGGGGCTATGTCCTGGATTTGGATGCCCTCAATCGCATGCTGGTAGGGGTGAACCTCCTCTTCCTGGGGCAACTGGGAAGGGAAGCTGCCCAGATGGCCCTGCGTATTCCCATCTCGGAGATCTTACAAGGCAGGGATCTGGGAAAAGATAGACCTCCCCCCTGAGAATCAAAAGCAGGACATTTGCCCATTCCCTTGGGGATTGGTGATTAGGAAACAGGGACCCGGGCACAACCAGCTGGTGGGTCCAGCAGGTGGAGGATCTCAGAGCGGAGCGGCCAGGGACGCCAAGTTGCGGGGCGCTCCGGCAACGCTCCCTCTGAGTCAATCTCTTTTCATTACTTTCGCTGGTGGCGAGTGGCGCGAAGTCGCTTCTTAAACTTGTGCCGGCTCATCTTCTTGCGCCTCTTCTTGACCACGCTGCTCATAGACTCTAGTACCTTTCTATATAGAGAATAACCCTCGTCCTATCGCGATGATAGGATTTCCAGATCGACCTTCCAGCACCATTTCGGTTTTCCTCTCCTCCTTACCCCTTCTTGCCAGTTTGACGCTCCACCGCCTTTCTCGGCTTTCCCTCCCAGGGGCAGAGGTCGTAGACCACACAAGAAGCGCAGAGGGGTTTCTTGGCCTGGCAAATCGTGCGACCATGCCACACCAGCCAGTGGGTGGCCTCGGTCCAGTGCTGTCTGGGGATGATCGCAGCCAGCTCTTCCTCAACTTTGTCCGGGTTAGAGGCGAAGGCCAATCCCAGGCGATGCGAGACCCGGAAGACATGGGTGTCCACCGCGATTGCCTGCTGCCCGAAGGCGTTGCCCAACACGATGTTGGCCGTCTTCCGACCCACCCCGGGGAGGCGCACCAGATCCTCCAGATGTGAGGGAACCTTTCCGCCGAAGGATTCCACGATCTCCCGGCAGCAGCCGGTGATGGCCCTGGCCTTGTTGTGAAAAAAGCCGGTAGGGCGGATGTCCTGCTCCAGTTTGTCCAGATTGGCTCGGGCAAAGGAATCTGCCGAGGGGTATTTCCGGAAGAGCCTCACTGTGACCGCATTGACCCGCTCATCGGTGCATTGGGCAGCCAGGATCGTGGCGATCAGGAGCTGGAGGGGGTTCTGGAACTGGAGGGCGATCCTTTCCCCCCCATGTTCCGCCGCCAACCTCTGCAGAACCTCCTGGATGCGGAGCTCTTCCTGCATCACGGTGTGGATTCCCTTCCTCGGCCCTTCTGGAAGAGTGAGTCGAATTGGGTCCTCGCCTTGGCCCTGGCGGCCGCGTCGGTCGAGGGCGAAGCAGGCCTTTCCTCGGTCGGAACGAAGAAATCGCAGAAATTGGCCGCCTCTCTGTCCCGCACTTCCTCGGCCGCTGGCTCCTCACAGCCCCGGGAGGTCTCGCCCTTGAAGAAACGACAATTCAGGCAAGAATGGAGATACCCCCCGCAGAAGGGGCAGACCTCCTCCCGGCGGATCTGGGCCTCTATGTTGAGCTCTTGACCGCAGAGTTGGCAATAAAAGGCCATGGAGCCCTCACGCGAAGATCTCCGTCAGCCCCCAGATGTTATCCAGCAAATAATCTGGGTCCGCCTGGAGGAGATCCTGCCTCTTTCCCAGCCCATAGGTAAGGGCGCAGGTGACCATCCCTGCCTGCTTGCCCGCCAGCACATCTCCTACGCTGTCTCCCACCATGGACGCCCGGCCTGGGGACACCCGCAGGGCCTTTAGGATCTTTTCCAGGGGCTCCGGATTGGGTTTGATATGCTCGGTGCTATCTCCGCCCAGGATCATCTCAAAATAGGGCTGGATGCCCAGGGCCTCCAACATCTTCAAGGTGAAATCGAAGGTCTTGTTGGTGGCCACTGCCTTCTTCTTCCCTTTGAAATGTTCCAGGGTCTCCCGGACACGGGGATAGAGGCGGGTGTGATCGAGGAGATGTTGGCCATAGAATTCGCTGAACAGGGCCAGGGCCTTTTGTCGCAAGGGCAGGTCATCCTGGGTTAAGGACCGCTCGATGATCTTCTCCACCCCGTTGCCGATGTAGCCATAGATGGTCTCTGGGGGAAGCTCGGGCAATCCCAGGCGCTGTAAGGCGTAGTTCGTCGCCCGGGCGATATCGAACTTGGTATCGGCCAGGGTGCAATCGAGGTCGAAGATCAAGAGATCCACCGGCCGCTTGCTTTCCTCTCTGGAGATCATGAATCCCTTTTCCCCTTTCCTTCCTCATGGGCATGAAATCATCTCCGTCCTCCCCCTCGGCCACACCCAGTTTCTTGGATGCCTTCAGAGGAGCAAGGAAGGGCACGAACTTAATACCGCTTCCGCGTTCATTTGTCAAGCGGCTCGACGGTTCGCCCGGGCCTTTTTCTCATTTTTGGAAAAGATTTCTTGACCGGGGGAGGATTTCGGGGATGGGGACCGGCAAGGGGGGATGGATCCGGGGATGCGTGGCGAGGGTAGTCCTTTCAGCCCTGTTGCCGGTACTGCCACGCCGACCTCCTACTCCGGGTCGCCCACTGGTGGCCAATAATAGGGCATCCCCTAATGTCCGCGTTTTTTTATAAAATCACTTGACAAACTGGGACTCAGATTTTATATTAATCGTAGAATGAAGGTGGAAGTTCTCCCCCTCTCATTATTGTTTTCATCGGAATCAAGAGAGCAGGATTTCAAGAAAGAAAGCTGGATTTCCTAAAAGGAGGCTTGCTGTGAGTAAGGTAATCGGGATCGATCTGGGAACGACCAACTCGGTGGTGTCGGTGATGGAGGGAGGCGACCCCGTCGTCATCCCCAATGCGGAGGGAGGCCGCACCACCCCCTCGGTGGTCGCTTTTACCAAGGATGGCGAGAGGGTGGTAGGGCAGGTGGCCAGGCGGCAGGCGGTCACTAACTCCGAGAATACCATCTTTTCCATCAAGCGCTTCATGGGGCGAAAATACGATGAGGTGCAGCAAGAGATCAAACTCGTCCCCTATAAGGTGATCAGGGCCTCCAACGGGGATGTCTGGGTGGAGGTTAAGGGAAAGCAATACTCACCCCCCGAGATCTCGGCCATGATCCTGCAGAAGATGAGGGAATCCGCCGAGGCCTATCTGGGAGAAAAGGTGTCCAAGGCGGTCATTACCGTCCCCGCCTACTTTAACGACAGCCAGCGGCAGGCGACCAAGGATGCGGGACGGATTGCAGGCCTGGAAGTGCTGCGGATCATCAACGAGCCAACCGCCTCGGCCCTGGCCTATGGCCTGGACAAGAAGAAGGACCAGAAGGTGGCGGTCTACGACCTAGGCGGCGGAACCTTTGATATCTCCATCCTCGAGATTGGAGAAGGGGTATTCGAGGTGAAGTCCACCAATGGCGATACCCACCTGGGCGGAGATGACTTCGACGAACGCATCATCCGCTGGATGGTGGAGGAGTATAAGAAGGATCAGGGCATCGACCTCTCCAAGGATCGCATGGCCTTGCAGCGTCTGAAGGAGGCGGCGGAGAAGGCCAAGTGCGAGCTTTCCACCACCCTGGAGACAGAGATCAACCTGCCCTTCGTCACCGCAGATGCCTCGGGCCCGAAGCATCTCTCCATGAAGCTGACCCGGGCCAAGTTGGAGCAGTTGGTGGACGATCTGATCCAGCGAAGCCTGGGTCCTTGCAAAAGGGCCCTGGAGGATGCAGGCTTCAAGCCCTCGGAGATCGATGAGGTCATCCTGGTGGGGGGCCAGACCCGCATACCCAAGGTGCAGCAGGTGGTCAAGGACCTCTTTGGCAAGGAGCCGCATAAGGGCGTCAACCCGGATGAGGTGGTGGCCGTGGGGGCTGCCATTCAGGCGGGGGTCCTGGCGGGCGATGTGAAGGATGTGGTCCTGCTGGATGTCACGCCCCTCTCCCTGGGGATTGAGACCCTGGGAGGGGTGAGGACCCGTCTGATCGAGCGCAATACCACCATCCCCACCCGCAAGAGCGAGATCTTTACCACCGCGGCCGATAGCCAGACGAGCGTGGAGATTCATGTGCTCCAGGGAGAGCGGGAGATGGCGGGCGATAACCGCACTCTGGGCAAGTTCCATCTGGTGGGGATTCCTCCTGCGCCGCGGGGGATCCCGCAGGTCGAGGTGACCTTCGATATCGATGTGAACGGCATCGTCAATGTCTCGGCCAAAGATCTGGGGACCGGCAAGGAGCAGCAGATTACCATCACTGCCTCCAGCGGCCTGGCCGAGGCCGACATCGAGAAGATGGTCAAAGATGCGGACGCCCACGCCGCAGAGGATAAACAGCGGCGTCAGGACATCGAGACCCGCAATCACCTGGACAATCTGATCTACACCACGGAGAAGACCCTCAACGAGAATCGGGAGAAGATCCCGGTGAGCGAGATCTCCCCCCTTGAGGAGGCCCTTTCCGAGGGGAAGAAGGCCCTGGAGAGCCAGGACATGGCCCGGATCAAGACGGCGATGGATCAGCTCACCAAGACCTCCCACAAGTTAGCTGAGGCCATATATAAGGAGGCTCAGGCCCGGACGGCTTCCGCCCCCAGGGGAGCTGAGGGAGAGGCACGAGCTAACTCCTCTGGAGAGAGTGGCAAGCCAGAAGGGGAGGTGGTGGATGCAGAATTCGAAGATCTGGGGAAGAAATGAGCATTAACATACTGCCAATGCGCTCCCCGCAGCGCCTTTCGCTGCGGGGAGCGCAAAGCCGAGCGATCCACAAAGGACCGCAGGTTTCCCGAATCGGGACAAGTGAAGGGAGGAACAGATCATGACGATCGTAAGATGGGATCCATTCCGAGATTTGATGGGTCTCCAGGAAAGAATGAACGAACTGTTTGAACGCACCCTCCGGCGGAGAGGGCCCGAGGACGAGGTCCTGGCCCCTGCTACCTGGTCTCCAGCCGTGGACATCTATGAGACGGATGAGAAGCTGGTGCTCAAGGTGGAGCTCCCCGGACTGAAAAAGGAGGACATCAATATCGAAGTCCGGGACAATACCCTCACCCTGAAGGGCGAAAGGAAGTTCGAGAAGGAGGTCAAGGAGGAGAACTACCACCGGATTGAACGCGTCTATGGATCCTTCCATAGGCCCTTCACCCTGCCCAGCACGATCAAGCAGGAGAAGATTGAGGCCGCCTTCAAGGACGGCATCCTGGAGATCTCCCTGCCCAAGGCAGAGGAGGCGAAGCCGAAGCAGATCAGCATCCAGGTCAGATAGCAGTAGGGCATCTCTTCCTGAGATGGCCACGGGGGATTCGAGCAGATTTCTTGGCCTTCGTGGCCATCTCATGCTATAATCATTTATTGATAGAGAATCATCCCATCGGGGGCAAGAAGGGTGGCCAAGAGGGATTATAATGAGGTCCTGGGGGTCTCAAAAGGGGCCCCGGACAAAGAAATCAAAAAGGCCTACCGCAGGCTGGCCCGAAAACACCATCCGGACGTCAATCCCAACGATAAAGGCGCTGAGGCAAAATTCAAGGAGATCAATGAGGCTTACGAGGTCCTCAGCGATCCGGAGAAGCGGAAGCAATACGATCTCTACGGGCATCAGGGCCCGGGTTTCCGTTCACCAGAAAGCGGTGGGGGATTTGAGGGCTTCGACCCCGGCCATGTCGACTTCTCCAACTTGGGGTTCGATCCCCAGGCCGGCGAGGGATTTGCCGACCTCTTTGGTGACCTCTTCACCAGAGGGAGAAGGGCAGATCGCGCGGAGGGGCCCGCCCCACCGAGGAGAGGTAATGACATCTACTACACCGTGGACTTGGATTTCATGGACGCGGTGAAGGGCCTCACCACCCAGATCAATATCCAGAGGCATGTCCCCTGCTCCGCCTGCCACGGGGCGGGGGAAGTTCCCAGTTCCGCTACGGAGACCTGTCCTGACTGTAAGGGAACTGGACAGAAGCAGCTATCCCGGGGGGCCATGCGCCTGAGTCAGGTCTGCCCGAGCTGTGGAGGACGGGGCAAGAAAAGGTCCTTTTGCTCTGCCTGTGCCGGCAGGGGGGTGGCTTTGCAGACCGAGCGCCTCTCGGTCAAGATCCCCCCTGGGGTGGACAACGGCTCGAAGGTGCGCCTGGCAGAGAAAGGGGAGGCGGGTCCCAATGGGGCCCCGACCGGAGACCTTTACATCCTTACCCGCATCCGCCCCCACGCCTTCTTCGAGAGGAAGGGAGATAACATCCACAGTAAGATCCCGCTCTCCATCCCGGAGGCGAGCCTGGGGGCGAAGATCGAGGTCCCTACCGTGGACGGGATGACTGCCATGCGGATCCCGCCCGAGACCTCCAGTGGCCAGGTATTCAGGCTGCGGGGGAAGGGGGTGCCCCACTTGAAGGGATCGGGGCGAGGCGATCAGTATGTGGAGGTGAGGATTGTGGTGCCCAAGGGCCTCGATGCCCGCTCTCAGCAATTGCTCAAGGATTTTGAAAGGTTGAATCCGGAGGATCCTCGCAGGGATCTTCCCCGGACCGTTTGAGAGGTCTTTATGAAGACGAAACAGGAAAGAAGGCCCCTTTACATGATCAGCGTGGTGGCAGAGATGTTCTCCATCCATCCCCAGACCCTGAGGACCTACGAAAGGGAGGGGTTAGTCAAGCCCTCCCGCACGGTGGGGAATACCCGCCTCTACTCTCAGGAGGATGTGGAACGGATCGAGACGATCACCCGTCTGACCCGCGATTTGGGGGTGAACCTGGCCGGGGTGGAGGTGGTCCTCAATATGCGGGACAGGATGGAAGAGATGGAACGGCAGATGGAGGAGGGAATCAGGGCGCTCCGGGCGCAGTTGCTGAATGAGATCGAGGTGGCCAGTGCCCGCCCTCACCATGACCTGACCCTGGTGCCGGTGGGAAAGAGGGGCCTCCGGCGAAGGGGCGAGAATACTTAGCGGGTACCACGCCTCGAAGTCTGCCGGGAGAGCTTCAATTCAAGGCTAAGGAGGATAGGAGATGTCGAATACCTTCAAAACGGCCGCGCTGTTAGGCCTCCTGACAGGCCTGTTTGTCCTGATCGGGGGCTACTTTGGTGGCCGGCAGGGAATGATTATTGCGCTCCTCTTTGCGGGGGTGATGAACTTCGGGAGCTACTGGTTCTCCGACAAGATCGTCCTCCGCCTGTACCGGGCCCAGGAGGTCCAGGAGACAGAGGCTCCGGACCTTTTTCGCATCGTGCGCGGCCTGGCTCAGAGGGCAGGGATCCCCATGCCCAAGGTCTACATCGTTCCCAATGAGGCGCCCAACGCCTTTGCCACCGGGCGCTCCCCGCAGCATGCGGCGGTGGCCGTCACTGATGGCATCCTCCGGCTCCTCTCCCCTGAGGAACTGGAGGGGGTCCTGGCCCATGAGTTGGCCCACATCCAGCATCGGGATACGCTCATCTCCACCATCGCCGCCACCCTGGCCGGAGTGATTGTGATGCTGGCCAACATGGCCCGCTGGGCGGCCCTCTTCGGGGGGATCGGCGGACGGGATGACGAGGATCGCGGCGGCGGGGCCCTCGGCTTCATCTTCATGGCGATCCTGGCCCCCATTGCGGCCACCCTCATTCAATTGGCGATCTCGCGCTCCCGGGAGTATCTGGCGGACGACGGATCGGCCCGCCTCACCCGCAACCCGGGAAGACTGGCTAATGCCCTGGAGAAGCTGGAGTATGCGGCGGAGAGGATCCCCATGAATGCCAATCCCGCCACCTCCCATCTCTTCATCGTCAACCCGCTGCGAGGGCGAAGCCTGCTCTCCCTCTTCTCCACTCATCCTCCCATCGAGGAGCGAATTGCCCGCCTCCGGGCCATGAGGATTGCGTGATGGGCCGGGGCAGGAGGGACAAAGGGACGCTTCTCCGACCCCTGGCCCTCTTTCTCCTTTTAGGCCTGGTTACCGCCCTTCTGGGATGCGCCCCCGCCATCGTTGGGGAAAGGAACCTGGTCCCGGATCCCCTCTGGGCTCAGTCGGGCAAGGAGGTGAGGGAGGACACTCTCATCGCCTCTTCCGAGCAATCGAGGGTGGAAGTCAAATACCTGGCCAAGGACGAATTGCTGGAGTTCCTGAACAGGCATTCCAACGATCCAGCGCTCTTCGATGCAGCCCCATCCTGGCTTGAGGCGATTACCCCCTTCCTGGTCGAGATCTCCAACAGCTCCGACGCCCCCATGGTCCTTCAAGGCCGGCATGCCGTCCTCCAGGACGACAAGGGTAGCGAGCTTTCGTCGTTGGGGTTCTCGGAGCTTTATCAGACCCTGTCCGAGGATCCAACGCGGGATAAGAAGATGAGGGTTCTGGAGGGACTCCTGTTGTCCTCCTTCCCCCTCCTTTCCGGAGAGTCGAGGCAAGGGCTGCTCCTCTTCGGGGCCCCGGATCCCAAGGCCGGGAAGGTGGCCTTGGGGATCTCTTTCTTGTTTGCGGATAAGGCGCTCAAGACCCAGGGACATATGTTTCCCTTCGCCATAGAGGCCCTCCCTCCTGAGTCAGTGGAGGGGGCTTCGGGAGGTAAAGGCGTTGAGAGATAAGAGGAAAGTTGGCGGACCGATGAAGGGGTTTGCAGGCCTGATCTTTTTTGGCCTGGCTCTGGCCTGGGCTGCGACCGCCCTGGCCCAGGAGGTGGTCCTGGAGGTCTCCCTGCCGCGGGACTCATTAAATTCCCTGCTGCAGGCCCTCAACGGGACGACCATTACCTATCAGGGAAGCCCTCGCGAGGACCTTCAGGCCGGAAAGCTCACCATTGGGCGAACGGAGATCAAGCGGATGGGGGAGGGACAGATCCTGGTGGGCCTGGCGGGAAGGCTTTGGATCCATTATAATCAGAGGCCGGAGGAGAGCCTGGGGCTCCCCTTGGGCAGACCGTTGGAGGTCAAAACCAGCATGGATTTCAACTCCGATCTCTCCCTGGTCCCTCAGGTGGATAAGACGGCCCAGAAGCTCATTCTAAAGGCGAATGTGGTGAGGCTGGAGCTGAAGAGGGCCGAGGGGCTCTACGACCTGCTTATCCAGATACCGGGGATCGATCAGATTGCTCGGGCGCAGATCAACAAGGCCCTGCAGGGCATGAAGCAAGAGGTCCTGGACCTCTCTCCTTATCTGGAGCCCCAGGAGCTTTCGGTAGAGGGATCGCAATGGAGCGCTGACCGTACCCTGGTCGTCGAGCCGAGGGAGCTGAAGGTCGAGGTCCAGCCCGACGCCCTGAAGGTCCTGGCCTTCGCCCGGGTGGAATCGAAGGCCAAGGATCCGCGAAACAACTGATTTGTGGGACTGTTTTCCTTCAAAATGAGGGGTCGAAAAAAAATATTGACAAGAGAAAGTCACGGAATTATGTTCCGCTCATAGATAGACAGGGAGCCGTTCAGACACCTGGGATTCGCCGATAAGGCTCCACATCCGCGTCGACTGTAAAGTCTGGCCGTTGACCGGCAGGAGGTGGAAAAGGCAGGCACCGAATAGATCATTTGTTCCGAGATCACGGTGTCTTTTGTGTTTGCGGGAGGTCCAGGTTTCGATTTGGGAGAGGTCAGGAAGTGAATGTAATGACATATGAAGATGTGACCCTCGTCCTCCCTTCGGTGAAGGGCAAAAGGCGCTTGACAAGGGAAGCCAGGTGGAGTAGGTAAGCGAATCAGAAGAAGTTGGGAGCCGTTCCGCTCATATCCGCAAGGCTCCATCTCCTGGCCACTTGGTCAATCCCGACCCAAGAAGTGCGGTGAGCTCCGCGCCCCATTGAAGAAATTGGGATGTGTCCCTAATTTCCTCCAGGTATGATCGATGACGCGCAATTTACTTCTGTTCCGTTCTTGAGATTCCGCAAAAGCCTGTCTAATAAGTTGGTCAGTGAACTCAACTTGAAAGAGAAAACCCAATCAAATCTTGTAATGGCCAAAGAGAATACGGTCTTCATTGTCAATTCTAGCCGATTCGAGGAATTCTTGAATTTTTTTGGCATAGACGACGGTTACTTCAGAAAATTCGGGTAATGCCCTAACCAGGGCATCCAGCGGATCGCCAAAACTGCCGGCTCCCGCTGATGCCCATCGTTGGGCGCTTCGCTTCGCATGGAGTAGAGAGATGGAAAGAGACGAGTTGATCCGAATACTCCGAGAGGCGCTAAATCCGGCATCGGACAATGCTGTCCGGGCGCGCGAGAGCGCGTCGAAGCTCCCGCCCGATATCGCCGATGCATTGTTCATTCACACGATCTCAAGACCAATCGAAGCGGTACTGGCCAAATCCGAACCATTCGAAGGCGGCGGCTTCCTCGTTCAACAAGAGAATGGATACTCGGGGTTCTATGCGAATGAAGCGAGCATTGTTCTCTCTAGACGAGTCCTTCAAGGCGACACGCCCGAACAGGCCGTGGGCTGGCTCGAGAAGATTATCTCAACCAACCGCGCTAACGGGACCGGGGTCTTGGCGATATGGGGCGTTAAGATCGCGTCGCCGGTAGAACTGGGACTCGGTGTTACCCTATTGCCGTTCTCGGCATTGCCGGACTCGACTACGAAGAGAAGATTCTCCCAGTCGCGTGATCCCGTGGCCTCCCCTATCTTCCCGAGTTTCTTAGGACTTATCCGTAATTAATCTTGCATAAACCTCTGAGTCATACTATACTCCTGCCGGGAGGTGATGGTATGGCCAAGATTCGATCATGGGAAGTATCCGACGAGTTCTGGAAGCGAGTGGAGCCCCTCATTCCCAAG
>JAZDMQ010000031.1:0-22250 GCA_043800755.1 bacterium
GTCTCCCGTAGCGTGTCGGTAATCTCCTTCTTGATTCGCTTCAATCCTGCTGTGGTCTTGTAATATTTCCTCACATCCCTTTCCAGGGTCTGCCAGGCCTTGGTATCCTCTCTGGCATAGAGATAGAGAATGGTCCGCTTCACGATCCGTTGCGCCAGGATATCGGAGAAATCCTCGTGCTTGGCGGAGAGAATCGCACGAGGCCGATCATCCCTGGAAGCTACCTCTTCTTCAATCGATCTGTCGAGCTCAGCAGCTTCTTTCAAGTATCTGGCCTTGAACTGGCGGCAGACCACTGCCAGGCGCGAGGGCGTCAGATGGTAAAAGCAAGGAAAGAAAAGTTCAGAGTTGGCGTAGCTGGTATGGAAATAGACGAACCTTCGATCTACGTCCTCGAAATAGATCTGTCCTCTTTGAAAGATGAAAGGACCGTCGAAATAGGGGGTGTCTCCTTCCGAACCTTCGGTAGAGCCCAGATACCGCAACGGCTTCTTTCCAATCCCCTTGGAAAAGAAATGATACCGGCTGCAACAATGGGCTCCTCCTGTGTATTCCTGGATCATCCAGTATGTCGCCGGACTCGCTTCAATTCGCGTGTAACTCATGTAGAACGATTCGGAAAGAGCTTTCACTTTCCTGCCCCTGTCCCGGACCACCAACCTCTGCCACGATTCCGCCGGCCCCAACAATTCCTTCTCTTTTCCGGGCAAGAGCTCGAAGGATATCCCTTCTCCCAGGTCTAACATTACGGGCTTGTCTTCTCGCAGTAATCCTTCCAGCCTGACCTCTGCTGCGATGCGTGGGTGGCCTATCTGCTCACCACTGGCAGGGAGCGTGAGAAAGGCAAGAGTCAAGCAGAAGCAAAAAAAATGGGGTAAGTATCGGATGCCCCCTACTCTGCTTCGATTCGACCTGTATCCTGGCTCTTCGGTCGCCACGACCTCGATGAGGACCGGCACTCCTCGCAAGTTAGGCACACGATCCGGCGCTGCCACGTACTGTATCTCCGTAGTGTCGGGGAAAGCGGGCAAGGACACCTTCATGGATTTCCTCGACTGCCTGCGACCGCTCGGCCTGATGGTCAGCTTCGGCAATGCCTCAGGGCCGGTGCCGCCGTTTAATATCGGCACCCTCGCCCAAAAAGGTTCGCTCTTTCTCACGCGTCCCATGCTGTTGCATTACACCGTGTCGCGCGAGGACCTCGTGAAGGCGGCGCGCGAGCTCTTTGCCGTGGTGAAGAGCGGGAAGGTGAAGATCTCGATCAATCTGACCTATCCGCTCAAAGAATCGGCCCAGGCGCACCGCGACCTGGAGGCGCGCAGGACAACGGGCTCGACTGTCCTGCTCCCGTAAATGTGTTGAGGTCAGTAGGCTGCTTTGCGGGCCATACACCTATTACGCCGGCTTTTCCGCCGCGGCGTTCTCACCTGCAATGCGACCCGTTATGATGGCTCTCGGCATGCCGATCACCCCCAGTCCGCCCGCCGCCTCGCCTCCCGCATAAAGACCGGGGATGACGTTGCCGTAGATATCCAGGACCTGGGCCTTGGCGTTCACCGCCAGGCCGCCGCAGGTGTCGTGAACGAACAGGCTGATCCACACCGCGTAGAAGGGCGGAGTCTCTATCTTGGACTGGAGCAGGTTTTTGGGCTTGCCGAAATCGGGGTCCGTACCCGCGTCCACATAAGCGTTGTATTTTTGAACGGTCTCCGCGAGAGCATCGCCGGGCACATTGATCAATTTCGCCAGTTCAGTTAGGGTCGGCGCCCCGAAGGCACAATCCTCCTCGGTGACGGGAGGGTTAGTATTCCACTTGTACTTCTTGGCTGCCGCATCGTCAAAGAGAGTCCACAGCACGTGGTCCTCTTGAGATAGACTGGCATCGGAGAACGAATAGGTTCCCAGCGATGTGAGGTCCTCTTCGTTGACATACCGCATTCCGAATTTGTTGACGAAGATGACATCGGCCATTCGTGGACCGGCGATGGAAAGTCCCGGTGCTCCATAGGGCGAGTTCAGTGGAAAATTGTAGTGTTTGGTCCCAAATTTCCGACGGAAGAGGGCGACGTCCACGGTCATGTCGCTCTTCAGGACGGCGCCCACCTCCAGGCCCGCCTGAATGCCGCTCCCGTCAGGATTGACAAAGGGCTCTCCGCTGGCGGGCAGATCTTCCGTCAATCTTGAATCGTATAATTTGCGCAAAAACTTGTGCCCTTTCCAACCCCCGGTGGCCAGAATGACGGCCCCTTTTGCCTTGAAATAGAGCTTGTTCCTGCCGGCCTGTACCTCTACCCCCAAGACGCTGCCTGTCGCACCACCTTTCCGGATGATCGTGGTCATCTTGTGTTCCAGTAGGATCTCGACCCCTTTGTTCTTCGCAAAGGCTTCCAGGGGCTTGATCAGACCGGCGCCGCTCGATACTGCGTCAGCCGTTTTGAAGGCCGAGGCGCCGGGTCCCTCCTTATCCCACCAGAGGTAGTGATAGACCACGGTTGGTTGGGGCGCTCCCCCCCATGGTGCGAGAGTCTCCATGAACCGCACGCCCCGCTGCTCCAACCAATCCAGAGTACCAGGGTTGGCATCACAGAAAGCGCGAAGCAGTTCCGGGTCATCTCTCTTGGTGTAGCGTTCCTTGTAATCTGACATCCTCTTGAACAGGAGTTCAGGTGAATCTTGTATGTGGTTGAGCTTTTGTATTCGGGTGCCGCCTTGAAGATTCAGGAGGCCGGCAGCGATAACCCCGCATCCACCCACTTCCTTGCCTTGCTCCAGCACGATCACTGAAGCGCCCTTTTCCACCGCGGCGATGGCGGCAGGAAGTCCCGCCGGTCCAGACCCGACCACGATCACATCGACTTCCTTGTCCCAATTTTCCGGGACTGCGGCCGCTGCGGCCGGAGCCGGCATGAATGAGCCGAGCACACCGGCAGCCGCTGCCCCGGCTCCAACAGCAACGGCCGTATCCTTGAAGAACTGTCGACGCGTAATCTTGTCCTTGCCTGACATCACATTTCCCCTTTCCCGGATTCTTTCTACATCGATACTCCCAGAACCCTAAATGCGGACTTGAGTGGCAATCACGCCGCCGGCGTGACGCTTAGAGCGAATGCTTGCATTCGCTCCTTATGGTATATACGGCCATATCTGATAAGGGTATCGCAATAGAAGCGACGGTCTTCGTCGTCGAAAAAGACAGGGACGCGATTGTTCCCCCGCTGGGTTACATCATGAGGATAATCCACAGCAACTGCACGGGCAATTCTCGGCATGAGGGAGATGGTAGTTTCTTGTCCATAGCATGTCAATCAGATAAATGGGGAAATGTCCTTTATTCTTCCTTATCCATTTATTCTTTTATTCTTCCCAGGGCCTGCTAATGGCAAACCTTACGAGGGAGGAGCTTGAAAGGAAATTGGAGAAGACTAAAATAACCGTCTGTGGTCGCTGTTGGAGAAGCAGGACTTGGGAGTATTAATCGCAGGGACAAGAAAGCTCATCCCGGAAAGCCTCTTTTATCTCTCCCCGTACCCACAGTGCTCCTTGCCGAACTGTGACAAAATTGTGACAGACCAGGCTGGAAAAGAACTGAATGGTTGGAGCAGAATGGAGCAGAACCGAAATCCCTCAGGCCAGCATTTTAAGGGATCTAAGGGAGACCGGGCCTGAAATCAAGGGGTTGCGAAATTGCTGAAAATCGGACTTCAAATCCAGTGCGGGGCCCTTCACGGCGTTCCGGATGGGTTCGACTCCCACGCGCCTCCGCCAATATACTCAAATACTTACGAAAATGGCCTCTTTTGCCCGCAGGTCAAAAGGGGCCATTTCTTCAGTATGAAGCCTCAGGGTATGATCTGCGCGTTTCCATGGAAGATCCAGATACGGTTTTTCCCCCCGGGGATGGCCTCTCCGTGGCCATAGGAGGCCCGGTTGGCGGCATTGTTGCAGAGGCCCTGGTACCCCTGGCCCGGGTAGTAATACTCCAGGCCCACGTAGGAGCCGCCACTGCCGTTGCCGTGGACCTCATAGTCGATTCGCCAATCCTGACTCCAGTTGATGTAGCCGGGAGTGAAGCCGCCTGGGGGGGCATCGAAAAACATGCCATCCTTCGGGTATCGGCCTTCGCGGTCTATGGCAAAATATTCAAGCGCCACCCCAATCTGGTGGGCATTGGCTTGAAACTGGGCATAGAGAGCCCTTTGCTTGGCCCCCAGGAAGACGGGAACTGCAATGGCAGCCAGAATGGCGATCACCAACACGGCGATCAACAGCTCGACTAAGGTGAATCCTCTGGGATTCCGAATCATTTCCGCCTCTGGAGAGAGGACGCAGCGTTCCTGCGATGACGATGGGACCCAAAAGGCTTGGCCTTGGAGTCCTTCAAGACTCGGTGATGGGCTTCACCCTGACAGCAATAGGTGATCTCGCCCTTTTCCTTCGGGAATGAGGATGTGTCGAAGCCTCAATCTGGGTGCCCTTTGGCCGGTTTTCCCCGGAGGATGGTCTTATCACCAAAGGAAAGCGTTGCTTCCCGATGTGCACCCAGATCTGCCTTTTGCCCTCCCGTGATTCAATCGAGATGATGGCGCCCTTGAATAGATCCAGGATATCCATGGTTTGTTCACCTCCATTCATGAAAAGAAGGTAGAGATGCAAGGAGCGGAACAGCGCTCCCCTGCGCAGCGGCTGAGCACCGAGCCGATCAGGGACATTCGACAGTTCTGTGAGCGGACCGATGGCTGACTACGGGCTCTGGGAGCCCTTAGATGTCGTGATGCCTTTTGTTGTTCCTCAGATAGTTGAAAATTAGCCAATTGGGTTCTGCGTCGATGTAGTAAGCGCTCTTTCCATTCCGCAGGTACACCACCCGAAAGGGAGGGCCATTCGATCTCAATTCTGCCTTCAGCAGTTCAGAGGTCTCCACGGTAAAGTCCACTGCGACCCGACGCTCCAGGCTTTCCAAGAAAGCCGAATACCCACCAGCTTCGGCCTTCGCCCCTATGAAACCGGCAGGGTCCTCGATTTGCACCGTCTTCAATTCAGCCCAACTTCTGGGCCACCTGTCGTCATGGGTCTTCAGATAGGCAATAATGAGGTCTGCGGTATGCCAGACAGCGAAGTCATTGGCCACCCTCTCCTTGATTTCATAGAAAAGATACCCTGCGGCAATAGCAGTGAATAGGACCAACGCCGCGAGAGTCAACCTAATATCTCTTGTTCGACCTTTCATTTCTGCCACCCCAAGTGATGGGTGAGCAAACACCGTGCCAAAGGGTCCAGTGCCAGCCACTTTCCCGGAAGGCCGGATTCAGGGCCAAAGGGAGTGGAGGGCCTGCACTCTCTTCGCACGGTCTCTTTCGGCAGAGCGTGCAAAAAATGCCCCCTGCTACGGAATTATTTTCCCATCTATGGAGGAAAGGCGAGGGAGATAGGGGGACGAGGGTGAACAGAGCAAGAGGGTAGAGGCCAGGGGAAAACACCTCGCAGACATTCCAGGATCGCACTTCCTGTATCAAACTGGTAGAGGTGAATGAGAGGCAAATAAGAGCTGAAGTCACTCGTCCCAGGAATCAAGAAGGCAGGGCTTGCGGGGCGCGGTCCGGTCAATTCAGGTTACGAATCCGTGTCGTTGAACCTGATGAGGTTGTACTCGAACAGATATTCGGTGCCGCCCCAAGAGGCCGGGCGTTGGGTGAAGCTCGAAGAGGATCATCATACAAGGACGGACAATCCTTAACCAAAGCCCGGATAATGCGGTCGAATCATCCTTGATCGGGAAGGTCTTGTCAATGTCAGAGTCTGATCCCATTCTTGTCTCTGCACCTATGTCGGGCGACAAATGGGCCAGGCCTTACCTCTTATTCATCCGGGTGACAGATTTCGCAACCTCTGTGTTGGAATGGAGAATGCCTACCACTCAAATCCATCAGGTTTCAAGGGGAATAACCGAAAGCAACCCAAGCTACAACCCAGGCTATTCCCAACTTGACCTCAGCAAGTAATTGATATATGAAAATCAAGAGGGTGTCATCTCCCCCTGAAAGATCTGGGTTCAACAATAAAGCCAAGGAGGGTGTTTATGAAGGGTGCCGCCGCAATCGCAGAGATTCTGAAACGAGAAGGGGTGGAGTTCTTGATTGGTTACCCGGTGAATCCCATCATTGAGGCTGCCGCGGCCGCTGACATCAGGACCATCATCGTCCGGCAGGAACGCGTGGGATTGCATATGGCTGATGCGGTCAGCCGGGTCACCTCGGGTCAGCGCATCGGCGTCTTCACCATGCAATGGGGGCCGGGATCAGAAAATGCATTTGGGGGGGTGGCCCAGGCCTTCAGCGAGTCGGTACCCCTGGTGGTCCTCGCCGGAGGCTATGCGCGCCACATGATGAATATCTCCCCTAACTTCAACTCCTTCATCAACTTCCGCAACATCACCAAGTGGATCGAGCAGGTACCCCTGGCCCCCCATATACCCGACATCATGCGCCGGGCCTTCACCCAGGCGAAGAATGGGCGTCTCCGCCCCGCCCTAGTCGAGATACCGCGGGATGTCTTCGATGAGGAGGTGCCGGAGCCGATTAGCTATGAACCTGCGCTCCGGACGCGCTTCGGACCGGACCCGAAAGCAGTCAGCGAGGTGGCAAAGGTCCTATGGCAGGCCAAGCGGCCGGCGATCTATGCAGGACAGGGTGTTCACTACGCTCAAGCCTGGCCGCAGCTGCGCGAGCTGGCGGAGATGCTGGAGATCCCAGTCATGACCAGCCTGCAGGGCAAGAGTGCCTTCCCGGAAAATCATCCTCTCGCGCTCGGTTCCGGAAATCGCACCTTTCCCAAGACGGTGCATCACTTCCTCCTGAATGCCGATGTCATTCTCGGGATCGGCTGCAGCTTTACCCGCACCAATTTCGGCGTGCCCATGCCCAAAGGGAAGACCCTCATCCAGGCTACGCTGGATCCGATGGATCTGAACAAGGATGTGCCGGTACAGTACGCGCTGATCGGGGACGCTCAGCTCACCTTGGAGGCACTGATCGCCGAACTCAAGGAGATCTTAAAGGGCCGGAGGCACGAGCCGAATGGTAAGGTGCGGGAGGAGATCAAAAAGGTTAAAGATGAATGGATGGCCCAGTGGATGCCAAAGCTCACATCCAACGAGGTGCCGATTACGCCCTACCGCCTGATTTGGGACCTTATGCACACGGTGGATCGGAATAACGCCATCATCACTCACGATGCGGGCAGCCCGCGCGACCAGCTCGCCCCATTTTGGGAAAGCATCGCACCTCTTAGCTACATCGGCTGGGGTAAGACCACTCAGCTCGGAATGGGCCTGGGCCTGGCGATGGGGGCCAAGCTGGCCAAGTCCGAAAAGCTCTGTATCAATGTGATGGGCGATGCGGCCATCGGTTTCACCGGCATGGATTTCGAAACGGCGGTACGGGAGCGAATTCCCATCGTGACCATCGTCTTGAATAACTTCTCAATGGCCTGCGAGTTGGGGATCATGAAGGCAGCCACCGAGAAGTTCCGCAGCACCGACATCTCCGGCAATTACGCGGACATGGCCAAGGCCTTCGGCGGCTATGGGGAGAGGGTGGAGAAGCCTGAGGAGATCATTCCCGCCATCAAACGGGCCATCCGGGCAACCGAGGAGGGAAAGCCGGCCCTGCTGGAGGTCCTCACCTCCAAAGAGCTGGATTGCTCCATCTTCAAGTGGGCATAGGAAAAGGGTCATTCCTACTTCAGGCTCACGCGGGTGCTAATCGCCTGCATCGGAAGAATTAGGGCAGGAAAAGATATAGGGCGCCTGGGCATCTTTCTACGCAAATCGCTCAGGCGCCTTTATCACATCTGCATCTTTCCTCTTAAGATCAGTAAGGGAAGGCCTGATAGCTTCGCACTGGCTTCGGACCCACTTGGCAGGCCGATCACGGATATTGCCCGGGAGGAAGCGCCGCCCGAAGAGCCTTCATGGGGAGGCGCAGATCGACCGTCACGTCGCCCTCTTTGGTCCGCTCAACCGCGGTGGCCCGGGTCCGAAGCAGGAGGCGCTTGATCCGGTCCACAAGGCTGGGGTCGTCCTTCATCAGTTTGCCGAAGGTCACCCCATCCCGGATCTCGATCAGCCGGAGAAATTCCAGCATTTTGGGAACAGCGGCCTGTCGGGCGGCTTGCTCGATGGAGCTCTGCGAAGGAGCCGAGGATTCACGCCCGATCGCCCGCGCGGTCAAGGCATCCGCGATCCAGTCGATTTCGACTTCCACCTTCCAGGACGTTTGTTCCACGAGGACTGAGTCCCGACGCCCCTCACGGACTATTTCTCCCCCCTCCGTTGTTGGCTGAAGGGCAGATCCTGCCACTTCGATCCTCTGCCCCATAATGATGTTGCCCTTTACGCCCCCAAAGGTCTGCGAAGGACCCCTGGCACCCCCATAAGTGGCTCGCATCTCAAAGGGACCGTCGCCAATCCCGGTAAGTAGGATGCGACGGCCATTGCGCTCCTCCACATTTTTTACGGGAATCACGATGCTCTGCTTCATCGTAACGGCAGAGGACGGATCTGACGCATCCGAATAGAGGGTGAGCCCCTCCGGGTAGTAGTAGGTCCCCGGAACCTCATTCACGATCCCGGCCGGCCTCTCGCCAGAGCCGAGGAGGAAATCACGAAATCCGTTGAGGTCAATCGAACCCGAAGCACCGATCTTCCTTCCATCCGGCAGAACGACCATGGCAGCCACTGGAGAAAACCACTCATATGCCAAATACGGATAAATCCATGAGACCAAAGGAGGTTTCGAGGTGGCAATGAAATTTTCGTTATCTCCATATCCGGCAAATCGCCAAACCTCTGATGCGTTCATCGCCAAGAGTTCATTCCAAAGCGGGGCTTGCTTCCGGTCCAACGACGGACACCAACCCACATCCCATATGCCTTATTCCATCGAGCATAATGTGTCCAGTGGTCGTTGACGAAGTTATGCGTGTCGAAGAGGCCGTAGAAATGCCAGCCCCCGTTGTAAAACACCTCACTTGCCGCATCCTGCGCGTTCACGAAGTGCACAAATGCCACCATAATATTAACCTCTCTCGTGCAGATGCCGAGGGCGCGGAGCAAGGATCCCAGCAGATAGCTGTGTTCCTGACAAATAAAAAATCCTTGGTCGTTCCCCTTGCCGGGTCCATACTTCCCCAGCCAAATCTCCTCTGCAATGAGGTGATCATTTAAGAGGGTCTTGGGCCAGTTCTTTGGCATGAGCGCCTGATGGACGAATTTCACCACATTGTGGACAACCCGCTGCACATCGTTTTCGGGGAACAACGGGCCATTTGGGTCCTGTTCCCCCATGGGGGAAAGTTGATCTGAGAAAATGGATTTCTTCGGCAGCAGCGCCTTCTCGCTTCCCCCATAACGGGCTGCACGGAAGGCAATGGCCCGCACGAGCTGGTTGCCCGGATGAGAGAAATGTACATCTCCCCGTTGGTGGTAATCGATACTGTCCGGGCTGCCAGGTGGCATGCCCGCGAGCTTCGTCAAGTCAGGGTAGCAAAGTCTCTGGACTTTCTCCCCCTTCCAGATTGCAGCCGTGCCTTCGAAGAGTTCCTTTCTGGTGCGTCTCGTCTCGACCTCATTTTGTACCTCTCCTGACACCTTCACTTGTATCGCGTCTTTGAGCTCAACTCCCTTCTCCGGAGATGGCTTCCGATCGTCCTGTCTGCCGCCCACATCTGTCTGGATGAGATTCCTGAAGATCCATTCGTTCGTCTCCCCTGCAACCCGGATCCGAGCATCGAATTTCCAGGTGTCGTCCGGCCCGAGCGTCTGGTCATTGGAACGGGTCAGCTGACCTTCTGCATTCTCTCCTAAGAAGTGGATTACTTTCTTGTCTCGGAGATCCCCTTGGAACGCAGCTTCGACCTTGATCGCGCTGAGGTTCACTTTCCGTGAAACATTCTTGATCTCGAAGCGGAGCAGGGCCTCATCTGCCGGTGCAAGCTGTTCGTCTTCATCGTCGAGCTCAACACGGACCACAATCTCCTTCCCACCCAATTCACTGGCTGGTTCTTCGGTTGGCCTCTCATCCCTCGGTGGCTCGGTCGGCCTCTCGCGGCTGGGTTGTTGCCCCTGCCACCTGGGATCATCACAGGAAACCCAGCGGCCATAAGGGGAGCAGAGCTCTATGCCCTTCTGGGCAAGGCCCTTGAGAACAGGACATAATTCGAAGTTGGTTGTGTACGGTCCGCCCACCAAGTCTCCCTCGTTGTGGAAGACGCCCCCATAGCCATCGGCGGTTTGGAACTTGCGGTCCCGGGGCGGCTCGTGGTGCATGATATAGCCGTCTTTGTCCACAGGGCCGTTCATCGTGTAGGTGCGGGTGATATGGATCAAGTACTGGAGCGGGAAGCGAACGGTGGGGATGCGTTGGAATTTGATCTCGCTGCCGACCCTATACTCCTTGCCGCCGATCTTGGCAACAAGGTAGGGCGCGTTCCGATAGGTGCGCTCTTCGGCCTCGGTCACCGCCTGCTCCAAGGCCTTCATTGCCTCCTATTTATTGGGAAAGGGGCCAAGTATCTTCGTATTCTTGAGCAGCTCCGTGCTGGTTCCAGCCCCAGATTCTGATCTGCGTTGTTTGGGCTGGCGGAACTCGCTCATGGTGCCTATGTGCAGTCGGTCTACATCGTTGACCCAGACCACCCACAGGTTTTCGTCGCCCTGATTCTGGGGCTGTGCCTCTACCCCTCCAGAGGGTATGAGGCCGATAAAGAAAAGGGCAAGTAGTAGGGTGGAGACTCTCCGTGCTGGCACCATCTCAGCCTCCTGGCAATGTGACCAGAATTTCCCATTTCCTCAATGAGAGAAGGGATTGGCGATGGATCTAATCTCTGCCGTCGTCCCGCAACCTCTCTGCCGTGTGCGGCTGCGACCTATTTGAATCTGGCACAAGATCTGTGGAGAAGTCGATCAATTTGGTGGAGGCAACATGCCGAAGAAAGATCAATGGGGGAGGCGATCTCTCGCCTGGATACGGGGGGATGGCTCTCCAGATGCATCTTCAGTGATTCGTCAGATTTCCCCCCCATCGCGACGGGGGGGAGGCAGCGAGAAACAGGGCCGTGGACGGACGCTTTCCCCTTCCACGGGCCAGAGTAGCCTATTCCTTCTAATCCCCCTCCCTGATAGGAAATTGACTTTCGTCCGTTCTCGAGGAAGCAGGAATCAGAAAAGAAGCCACGGGTGGGGCAATCCTCATTTGCCCCTATAGTACTTCATCGCTTCGGGTATCAAGGACTGGAGGTAGTTGATCCGAGTCTCCGGGGCCGGGTGGGTCGATAAGAACTCTGGCGGCCGGCTCCCCCCTTCCTGGTTCATCCGTTGCCAGAAGGGAACTGCTCCCCTCGGGTCGTATCCGGCCATGGCCATCAAGACCAGACCGATTCGATCCGCCTCCGATTCGTGAAGACGGCTGTAAGGGAGCAAAATCCCCACATTGGCCGTCGCGCCGTAGACCGCCATGAAGATCTGGTTGGTGGCCGCAGGCTGCTTGGCGAGGGCCAGGGATAAGCCCATCCCACCGAGTTGAACCAAGAGGCTCTCGCTCATCCTCTCATTCCCGTGCTTGGCGATGGCATGGGCGATCTCGTGGCCCACCACCACCGCCAGGCCAGTCTCATCCTGGGTGAGCGGGAGGATGCCCGTATAGACCGCCACCTTTCCTCCAGGCATACACCAGGCATTGACGGTCTTGTCATCCTCGATCAGGTTAAACTCCCATTTGTAGTTCTTGATATCCGATTCCATTCCCGAGTCCCGCAGGAATTGCTCCGTCGCCCCGGCAATCCTCTCTCCAGTCCTCTTCACCATCTGGACCTTGGCCGAATCGTGGGAAAGCTTGGATGTCTTCAGGATCTCGTCATACTGTTTGAGGCTTAACGAGAGCAACTCCGAATCAGAGACCAGCCGCAGGCTCTCCCTCCCGGTAAGAGGTACAGTAGCACAGGCAGAGAACAAGAGCAGGGTCCCAATCAGACAGGCGCCGAGAAGATGAGAAGTGAGCCGATTCTTTGTTTCTGGGGGAGTTGCCATAAGACCCTCCTCGGACCTTGAGGAACAAAATCACACGGCCTGGACGCAAATTGCGGGCTTCCATGTTCGCCGTGGCCAGGGAAACCCAAATCTCGGATAGAGGCCTTGCCGTAAGGTCCGGTGCAATGGCCACCGAGGATCGACGAGCCTTCGTGAAATAGAGGAGTTGGATGGACGATGGCAGCGCCCCGCCCCGGTCAAACATGAACAGGGCGGGACAGCGACAAGCGACTCCTAAGCCAGACTCAGTCCACGATGAAGGCAGACTCTCTGGCATCGCTGCTGTTTCCTGACTGCACGGTGGTGATCACCCGGTATTCGCCCCGGTGGGCGTTTCCCGGGAGGCCCAGCGGAATCTTGCTCTCGTAGGTTCCACCTTCCCGCTTGATGGTTACTTCGAGCTTTCCCTCCAGAATTCCCTCGTGGCGTACCTCTCGGATTTCGGTGACCTCCATGCTCGCCCCCTGCGGTCCGAGGACGGTATAAGTGGCTGCCAGCTCCACCGTACCCCCCGGGGCAACCGTATAAGGCGTTACACCTGCATTTTCAACCCTAACCAGATGCGCCTGTGTCTTGTTATAGCCATAGTCGTATTTCTTCTGTGCCTCCGCCTCGGTCTGTCTCTTGTCGTAGCCGTAGTGTCCTATGGCGGCCCCGGCCAGGCCACCCAACAGGGCACCGAGCACAATACCCACAGTGGTGTGCCCGGTCTTGGCTCCAATCACCCCTCCCACGACGCCGCCAGCTACCGCGCCGCCCCCTGCCCCCACTGCTGCGCCCTCATGCTCCTCAAGCACCCCGCTGCTCTTGCTCTCCTGGGACTTCTGGGTTGTTGCACACCCGCCGATGACCACTGATGAAAGAATCACCACCAAACTGACAGCGATCGCCCTCTTGAGCATAATCCCCTTCTCTCCTTTGCTCCGTGGTTTCAGTCTGCGGTGGCATTAGGGCACTTGGCCTTGCTCGAGCCCTGGTGAGATTTCTGCTGTTGTGATAAAGGAAGATCTGTCACCTTAGACAAAGGCGGAGCTTGGTGGGAAGGTCTGCGCTGGCTTGGATGGCTCCACCTGCGGAGATTTTTACTACTCTTGGCTTCTCTTGTCAATTCATTTTGCCACCCCCCTTTTTGGCTGCCTTCTTACAATTATCCTGTCCGTGAAATCCCTTGAAATGGGTGAGAAATGACCTATAATGAGATAGATTTAAACTCCCAGAGGAGGTTTCATGTCCTGTTATTTCCGCCACCTCAAAGAGGTCTTTTCTCAGGCCGGCATCGAGGTAACGCCCCAGAACAAGAAGGCAGTCGATCAGGCCCTGCACGAGCTGGTGGGCGTTCACTACAAGGCCTGCCCAGCGGCCTGGAAGGTCATCAAACAGAAATACCTGGCCGATGAGGCCGGGCGGGAAGCCCTGATTGAGGCCCTCAAAGGCAAGGCCAAATCCCTATGAGGACCGGACTGGCCAACCTCCCTCTCCACCACGGGAAAGCGCCCCCTTGGCTCTTTCAATTGATGAAGTCCCTCTCGCGCGAGATATCTCTCTTGATCATCTCTGACCAAAGCCCCCAAGAGTATCTGCGCAGGCTCTCCGATCCCCACTGGTTTCAGGCCTTCGGCTGTGTCTTAGGATTTGACTGGCACTCCAGCGGGCTCACCACCACCGTCTGCGGGGCACTGAAGGAGGGAATCAAGGGCCTGGAGGAAGAGCTGGATCTCTATGTGGCAGGAGGTAAGGGGGCCGCCTCCCGCAAGACCCCCCTGGAGATCGAGGCCCAGGCCGCGCATTTACAGGCCAATCCCTCCGACCTCATCTATGCCAGTCGCATGGCGGCCAAGGTCGATTCGAATGCCTTACAGGACGGATATCAACTCTACCACCATTGCTTCTTCTTTACCTCGGGAGGGGATTGGGCCGTCATCCAGCAGGGCATGAATGAGACGACGCGCTATGCCCGCCGCTATCATTGGCTGGGGGAGGGATTGAGGGATTTCGTCTGCGAGCCCCAGTCGGCCATTTGCTGTGATCGCCAGGAGAAGGCGGTGATCGACCTGACTGCTTCGGAGAGCGAAGGGGCGCGAGGGGCTACAGCAGCCCTTTCCCGGGAGAAGCCCGAGATACTGGTGGAGGAGCTAAAGCGAATTCAGAGCCTGGATTTACCGTCCCGACATCCCATCTCGGCCCAGGATATCCACCCGGAGAGGCTACAGGAGATCTTTTTAAAGGCTTATGAACTGCAGCCCCAGGGGTTCGAGGAGCTCTTGGGGGTCGCCGGGGTGGGCCCCAAGACCATCCGGGCCCTGGCCCTGATCGCAGAGGTCCTCTATGGCGCCTCCCCCTCCTTTCGCGACCCTGCCCGCTTCAGCTTTGCCCACGGCGGAAAGGATGGCCATCCCTATCCGGTGGATCGCCAAACCTATTGTACCTCCATTGAGTTCTTGAAAAAGGCGATTGAGGCGGCCAAGATCGGACACTATGAGAAGATGAGGGCCCTTAAAAGACTCTCCCGATTCTATCCCTGAAAGGAGAGGGCATGAAGATCTTGGGCATCTATGGTTCTCCGCGGGCGGGGGGCAATACCGATATCCTGTTGGGGAGGTTCCTGGAAGGGGCGGCCTCCAAGGGGGCCGAGGTCATCTCCCTTTACCTCCGGGAAAAGTCCTTTTCACCCTGCCTGGAAATCTACGCCTGTACGAAGGGGGGTGAGTGCTGCCTCCGGGATGATATGGAGCAGATCTATCCCCTGCTGCGAGAGGCCGAGGTCATTGCCCTCGCCTCCCCGATCTTCTTTTACGGGGTGGGCGCCCAGGCTAAGGCCATGATCGATCGCTGCCAATCGTTCTGGGTGGAGAAGTACCTCCTCAAGAGGCCGATCCGTCCCTCGGGACGGAGGGGAAAGGGGATTTTCCTGTCCGTGGCGGGCTCCCGGGGAGAGCGGGCCTTTGAGGGGGCCCTCCTCACGGTGAAGTATTTCTTCGACTGCCTGGAGGTTGATCTCTATCGCAGCCTGCTCTATCGAAAGATCGACGGCAAGGGGGAGATCCGAAACCATCCCACGGCCCTGGAGGAGGCCTTCTCCCTGGGGACGGAGGTGGCAGGAGAGGCAACTGTGGCGCCAGGGGCTGGGACCCAGGAGGTCGCGGGCTGGGAGAGATTAGACAGCCCCTCCCCCTGGTTGGGAATTCTCGCAGACTCTCACGATCACCTATCTCTTCTGAAAAAGGCGGTGGAGATCTGCAACCAGAGCCAGGTGGGCTTGATCCTCCACGCCGGAGATTATGTGGCTCCCTTTTCCATGGCCCCGCTGGAGGAACTCAAGGCCCCCTACCTCGGGGTATTCGGAAACAATGACGGGGAAAAGATAGGCCTTCAGAGTCGATCCGCGGGTAGGCTGAGGCCAGGGCCCCGCTTCTTGCAGGTCAACGGTCAGTCTATCCTTCTGGTACACGATCTGCAAGGGGGGTATCCCCAGGGGCCTTCGGGCCGGACCCTGCACCTGCTCGTCCACGGCCACACCCACCGGCCGGAGATCAGAAGGGAGGCCTCCACCCTCTTATTCAATCCGGGTGAGGTGGGGGGTTGGCTCACCGGAAGAGCCACCATGGGCCTGTTTCATCTAGAGACGATGGAGGCGAAGATCATTGACCTTGCCCCTTGAGCTGTGAGGATACTCGACGAAAATGACGGACGTTTCGCCACAATCGTCGGGGGAGCTCATCCCCTTAGTCTCCTTCCTGATCTCCCTCACCACCTTGCCCCCCCTCCGTGCAGGCATCTCTTGGGTATCCGGCAAGCAGCCCGACGCTGGCACGAATATTGCCGTTTTACACTCCAGAGAGGAGGTTGACACATGAGACACACCCTGATCTTTAGTCTCCTGATCGCCACTTTCCTTCTCCCCTCTCTGGCTTTCGGCCAGGACGCCCCCAAGATGCCAGAGGGATTGGGCTTCCAGAAACCCGAAGCATCCTGGTGGGGAAGCCTTTCCGCGACACAGAGGGAGGGGATTCAGGATTTGAACCGACGATTCCTCGATGAGGCGGCCCCCCTCTTAGGGTCCCTCTTCGCCCGCCGCATCGAGCTGCGGGCCCTCTGGTCCGATCCCAAGGCCAGCCCTGCCTTGATCGAGGCCAAAGAGAGGGAAGCGGTCGACCTTGGGCGCCAGATTCAGGAAAGGGCACTGAAATACCGTCTGCAGGCCCGCTCCCTCCTGACCCCAGAACAGGTCACCCAATTCCAAGGAGGATTCTGGCTTTTCCGCGGGCCGGGCATGGGAGGCCCGGGTCTAGAGAGGGAGAGGAGGAGAGGTCCTGGACGGGGAGGCTGGTGTTATCCCCGCCAGTGACCTCGAAGGAGAGAGGGTGCCGGATTGACAGCGGACGATTCCTTCGGGTATGCTGCTTACGATCGGCAGTCTCTCTGGAGAAGTCGGGCATTTGACTCCTCTATTCGTTTCTTCGATGGTCCTGACGAGGAGCCTTGAAATTTGAGACGCTACCTGGCAGGTCCCTTCTATCTCCTCCTCCTCTGCGGGTTGGTCCTCATCCTCTTCTCCCTCAGTGGTCTGTTAGAGTTTCGCCGGACCGAGCAAGGTCTGCGAAAGATATTGGAGGATCAGGGGATAGCCTATCTGGATAGCCAGGAAAAGGAGATCAGGCCCCCCCTCTCCCTGCTCTCCGCCTTGGAGCAGAACCGCCAGGGCATCAACCCCCCCCTGCCCCCTCCCTTCGGCGATCTCCTGGGCCTCGATTCGGCCATCGCCGAGCACCTGATGGAGGTGGCCCTGGACCTCGATCGCCGGGAGAGAGAGGGCCGGCTCGATCCATCCCAACTCTCCCGGCGTATGAAGGCGGAGAAGCTGAAGGGGGTTGAGTTTTGGGATTTCGCAGGAAACCTGCGCCTCGCCTTCCCTGGAGGCGGACCACACCCCCTCGACCGCTCCGTTTACCAGGTCCTGCTTCGGGGCCAGAAGGAGATCGCCGTGGATGACCTTCTGCGCGGCACGCCCCTGCGGCCTCATTATACCCTGGGGATCAAGCGCCACCAGGACAATGGCATCTTGCTCCTCTCCTTGACTGGCTCCCGAATGCAGTCCCTGCGGCTACAATTGCTTCTGGAGAGCACCCGTGGCTCGCAGGCTCTGGGAGGCGGCCTGCGCTATCTGATATTCCAGGGGGAGGACCCGTTCTTTCTCACTCCAGGGGAGTCCTTTCCCCTGGAGGGGATCCCTGCCGACACCTTTCTGACCGCGGCCAAAAGGGAGGGGGGCGTGAAGGCTCGCACCTTCAAAACCCCTGCGGGCGAGGAGGTCTATGAGGTGGTAAGGACGATCTCCTCGGAAAAGGGAGAGGCAGCCCTCCTCCGGGTTGGGCTTTCCCTGCAGGCAACTCGGGCCATCCTCTCCCAGCTCAAGGCCAGCATCCTTCTTCATCTGTCCCTGCTGGCCGCCTTTGGTATCATTGCCACCCTGGCGGTCTTTTGGATGCAAAACCGGCACCTTCTTCACCTACGAGAGATGGAGGACAAGATCCAGATGGCGGAGAGGCTCTCCTCCCTGGGTCAGCTCGCTGCCGGGTTGGCCCATGAGATCAGAAACCCCCTCAATGCGATCTCCATGGGGATCCAGAGGCTGCAGCGGGAATCCGTAGGGTCCCTCGAATCCCCCGAGACAGCGGGATTGTTGGAGTTGATTCGGAGGGAGATCGCGCGGCTCAATGCCCTGGTAGAGAGATTTCTGGGGCTCTCCCGTCCGGATCGAATCCGCCGGGAGAGGGGGGATTTGGGGTCGATCCTCTCCGAGCTTCTACGGCTCTTCTCCGAGGAGGCGAAGGCAAAGGGGATTCAACTGAGATCCGCGATCCCCCCGGATCTGCCCCCGGTCTTCATGGATCGGGAGAAGATCCAGGAGGCATTTCTCAATCTCATCAAGAATGGGATGGAGGCAATGAACGGCGGAGGGCTGCTCCGGGTGGAGGCACACCGCCTGGATGAGCAACACCTGGAGGTCTGTTTCTCCGATTCCGGATGCGGGATCCCTGCCTCCGAACTCCACAAGGTGTTCGATCCTTACTATACCAGCAAGGAACATGGGATGGGCCTGGGACTCTCCCTCGCCTACCAGATCATTAGGAGTCATGGGGGGGAAATCCACCTGGAGAGCGAGTTGGGCAAGGGGAGTCGCTTCCTGGTCGTCTTGCCTTACGGGGAAGGGGGTAAGGAAGGATGAAGGAAAAGGGGAAGGTGCTGGTCATCGAGGATGATGAGGCGCAACGCCTCCTCCTGACAGGATTCTTGGCCCGACAGGGCTTTGAGGCCCGGCCAGCCTCTTCAGCGCAGGAGGCGCTGGCGGAGCTCAAGACGGGGCTATTCGATCTTGCCCTCCTCGATTTCCGCCTCCCGGACGCCGATGGCCTTCAGCTTCTCTCGGGGATGCGGAAGATCCAGCCAGGGATCCCGGTGGTCTTCATCACTGCCTTCGGGAGCATCGAGGTCGCAGTGGCCGCCATGAAGCAGGGGGCCTCCGATTTTCTCACCAAGCCCATCGACCTGGATCTGCTCTTGGTCTCCCTGGACCGTATCCTGGAGAAGTCCAGCTTGGTCCGGGAGAATCGGGAGCTCAAGGAGAGGCTGGCGGAGAGGTATCGTCCCGCCAACATCGTCTATAGCTCCCCCCAGATGGAGGAGGTCTTGGGGATCGTCTCTCGGGTGGCGTCCTCTTCCTCCACGGTCCTCATCCGCGGGGAGAGCGGAACAGGCAAGGAGCTCGTCGCTGCCGCCATCCATTATGCCAGCCCGCGACATAATCATCCCTTCATCAAGGTAAATTGTGGCGCCCTGCCGGAGACCCTCTTGGAGAGTGAGCTTTTCGGCCATGAGAAGGGGGCCTTCACCGGAGCCTTGCAGCGCCGTATCGGAAGGCTGGAGGCGGCGGATGGGGGGACCCTTTTCTTGGATGAAGTGGGGGATCTGCCCCTGTCCGTGCAGACCAAGCTCCTGCGCTTCCTGCAGGAGAGGGAATTCGAGCGGCTGGGAAGCAATACCCCGATCCAGGTAAATGTGCGAATCACCGCCGCCACCCATCGGGACCTGGAGGCGGCGGTGAGGGAGGAAGGATTCCGCCAGGACCTCTACTACCGCCTACAGGTAATTCCCATCTTCCTCCCCCCTCTGCGACAGCGACGGGAGGACATCCCTCCCCTGCTCGACCACTTCCTGCGCAAAGTCTGCGAGCGGGAAGGGAAAGAGATTTCAGCGGTCTCCCCGGAGGCTCGCCATTTCTTACTGACTTACGACTATCCAGGGAATGTGCGGGAGCTGGAAAACATCATAGAGAGGGCGGTGGTCCTATCGCGGAGGGGAATCATCGGCCTGGAAGACCTCCCCCTTCCCCTGCGCGAGGGAAGGACCCAAGATCCCCCGGGCAGAGAGGCCAGCCTGCCCTCTTCCGTTGCCAACATGGAAAAGGATTTAATCCTGCAGGCATTACAGGCCAGCGAAGGGAATCAGAGCCGAGCGGCTCAGAGCTTGGGAATCAGCGAGCGGGTCCTCCGCTACAAGATGAGGAAATACGGCCTGAACCGGGGGGGAAATGGAGGGGTTTGACTCGGGGCTTCTGGGGACCTCAGGGAGTCGCGGGTGGGGGTTTTATTGCGCCTGCAGTCGCTCCTGCAGCAGCCGATTGACCAGGACCGGATTGGCCTTCCCCCGGGAGGCCTTCATGACCTGGCCCACCAAGAAGGTGAAGCTCTTCTCTTTCCCTGCTTTGTATTCTGCCACCGGCCCAGGATGGGCCGCCAGGACTTCCTCGATCAGGCGGGCCAGCTCCCTTTCATCCGAGATCTGGGTGAGCCCCTTCTCCTGGACGATCTCTGGGGCAGCCTTGGCCGTCTGATACATCTCCTCAAAGATGGCCTTGGCAATCTTGCCGGAGATCACCCCTTTCTCTATCAGGTCCAGCATCTCGCCCAGGGCTTGCGGAGAGATGGGGCTCTTCTCGATCCCCTTGCCTTCCTTGTTGAGCAGACCCAATAGCTCCACCATCACCCAGTTGGAGACCAGCTTGGGCTGAGGGTGCAGCCTCACGCACTCCTCATAGTATTGGGCGAGGGCCTTGGAGGAGGTGAGGACCCCCGCATCATAAGCCGGGATGCCAAACTCCTGAACGAAGCGGGTTTTTCGCTCCTGAGGAAGTTCAGGCATGGCTCTCTTGATTTCCTCCACCCACGAAGCTGGGATGCGGAGTGGGACCAGGTCCGGCTCGGGGAAGTAGCGATAATCGTGGGCCTCTTCCTTGCTGCGCATGGAGACGGTCACGCCTTCCGCGGCATCCCAGAGGCGCGTCTCCTGCATCACCTTTTCCCCCTTCCTCAGCAGCTCGATCTGGCGGGCGATCTCGTGCTCCAGCGCCCTCTGGATCGCCCGGAAGGAGTTCATGTTTTTGACCTCGGCCTTGGTGCCCAATCGGTCCGAGCCCCTGGGCCGCACCGAGACATTGGCATCGCAGCGCAGCGATCCCTCCTCCATGTTCCCGTCACAGACCTCCAAGTATTCGAGGATGGCCTTGAGCACGGCCAGATATTCCTTTGCCTCCTCCGGGGTGCGGAGGTCCGGCTCGCTGACGATTTCGATCAACGGGACGCCACAGCGATTGAAGTCCACGAAGGAGGAATCGGCATCCTCCAAGGCTCCCCCATGGACCAGCTTTCCCGCATCCTCTTCCAGGTGAATGCGGGTGATCCCGATGCGCTTCTTCCCCCCGTCGGTCTCGATCTCAATGTACCCCCCGGAGGAGAGGGGCTGCTCATACTGGGAAATCTGGTAGTTCTTGGGCAGATCCGGGTAGAAGTAGTTCTTGCGGGCGAAGCGGCAGAAGGAGGCGATCTGGCAGTTCATAGCGAGGGCCGCCCGCAGGGCAAGTTCCACCGCCTGCCGATTGAGCACCGGCAACACCCCGGGCATCCCCTGGCAGATGGGACAGGTCTGGGTGTTAGGAGAGGAACCGAAGCGGGTGCTGCACCCGCAGAAGATCTTGGATTGGGTCAAAAGGTGGGCATGCACCTCCAGCCCGATGACGGCTTCATAGTCCATCATGTTGCTCCTCAAGGTCTACTCCTTCTCCATGCCTTTAGCGCCATAACCCACGGCAGCCAGTATATCTTCCCTGGTAAGATCATATTCGGCCATCACTTCCTCGTAAGTCATCCCACCGGCCAACTTCCCGAGCACCAGATCGACAGGCACACGAGTTCCTTTAATGACGGGTTTACCGAACCGGATCTTCTCATCAACTGTTATGCGGGGAGCAATTTCCATAACCGATCCACCTCCTAAAAGAACAATACCAGATCAAAGCTGATGAAGGATTTCGCCTTTGGTTTTTCCTTGCCAGCTCCCTGTCCACTGCAGGATCTGCAAAAAATAGAACCGTCCCCATTCTTCGATTATACCTATTCTTTAGACACCAATTCATTCATCCGATAGCTCAAATAGATGATGCCGGTCCCAGAGGGCAATTCCACGTTCCTTAGCAAAGGCGATTGCATCTGCTGTGAACCCACTGGGACACACCAACGCACCGCGCGCCCCAGCAAATTGTTTTGGCAACGCACCATTCAGTTCTCGCACCGTACCAACGCCTACGGGTGAGGAGAGATTCTTACATTGAATGTAAAGACTCACTTCAACACCCACTTCGTCCTCACGCTTCGCAATAAGGTCTATTCCTTTGTCGCGCGTCAGCGGTGTGGTCTCCACCCGCCACCCTTTCTGCTCCAATAACTGCTTAAGGTATTCCTCAAACTCGACCCCGCTCATTTCTGTATAGTTTACCGAGGACTTAACGCCTCGTTGCAAAGGCTTCGAATGCTCAGGCGGCGTCAGTCCAAACAAACCGAAAAGTTCCTCAGTGGTAAGTTTTGACTTTAAGTCAATTGAGACATCGTCCACAAGTTCATCAAAGAGCAACTGCTTTTCCTGGAGGATTTGATCAATCTTTTCTTCGATTGTGTCTTCACAGGTGTATTTGTACACGTTAACCGGAAAGGTTTGGCCAAGCCGGTGGCTTCGGTCTTCGGCTTGATGCTCAACCGCGGGATTCCACCATCGGTCAAAGTGAAACACATAGGAGGCTTCCTGCAAATTCAAACCCTGTCCACCCGCACGCAGAGAA
>JAZDMQ010000032.1:0-7626 GCA_043800755.1 bacterium
CTTCAGTGCCAAGAGGCCAGCCTGGATCAGGTCCTGGAGCTCATTCTCAAGCGAGGGCAGTGCAGCTATAGCCTCGTGTATCGGGGAGACCGGCTGCAGCGCCTCATCCTGCTGGGCTCCACCCCGGGACAGGGATCCTCGGCTGGGCCGCAGGTCGGAGCCGAGGAGGGAGGCGAGGTGCCCCGGGACTCTGGCCCAGGGGCTTCAGTCGAGGGGCTGCTAAGATCGACCCACCACCCGGATCCGGAGAGGCGCCGGTCGGCCTTCCAGGCCCTGGCCCCTCTGCAAGGGGAGGCGGCGGTGCATCAACGGCTGCAGGAGGGCCTCTCCGATCCGGACCCAGTAGTCCGGGAGCAGGTCCTTTCCCTCCTGGGCCCCGGGGCCGCGCCGCCCCCGCCCAATCCCTATCCGGAGCAGATCCCGGAGGGGGAAGAGGAGTGACCCCTCCCACCTCGGGTGGGGTCTGGGATCTTCCGTTGGTCTGCTGATCGATCAGTCGGGAGGAGGGGGGAAGAAGCGAGGGGTCATTCCTGCCCCAGGAAGCTCGGATCGTATTATGTCCTTGCCTCCTGGGGTTTTTTTCTATAAAAACGGGAGGGAGTTCGCCATCGCCAACCGGCGCATCGATCGGAGGAAGTCATGAACCATGTCCTGAAGAGGTGGAAAAGCAGTCAGATACGAAGCAAGATGAAGAGCTATCGCGAGGCGCTGGAGAACTACTTCATTGAGGGCCGGCCCCTCATCGAGGTGGGCCCGGGCCTCAAGGCCTTCTCCCTGCTCAGCCCACCGCTGGGATCGCCGGCCGCCAAGCGCAGGCTACGGATCATTGCGGAGAACCTGACGGCGCCAGTTGCCTTGCCTGGAGCTGGAAAGCGGGATCCATGGGGCAAACGCATCCCCCATACCATCACCGCTGCGATTACTTATGATTGTCAGTGCGACTGCCTCCATTGCTCGGCCCATCAATATCGCGAAGAAGTGGCGCAGAGCCATAGCGCCCTGAGCTTCACCGAATTGAGCGGCGCCATTGAGCAGGCGGTCGAGCTGGGCACCACCTGCGTCGTCCTGACAGGAGGCGAGCCCCTTCTGCACCCCGACCTGTACGATCTGATACGCAGCGTGGACAAGAGGCGCAGCGTCTGCACCCTGTTCACCAACGGTGAGCTTCTCGCTCCTGCAGTCGTGAAAGAACTGAAAGACGCAGGCCTGTTCGGGGCGTTTGTCAGCCTGGACTATGCGGATCCAGGGCTCCACGACCAGAACCGAAGGCGCCCCGGCATCTTCACCAAGGCGGTGGAGGGGATCCGGCGGTGTCAGGAAGCGGGCATCCTCACCGGGATCTCAACCTATGCCACCAAGGATAAGATCCAATCCGGTCAGATCGATGCCCTGATGGAGCTTGGTCGTAAACTCAAAGCGCTGGAGATGTTTATTTTCGATGCCATTCCCACGGGGCGACTTCACGAGGCACACGAGTGCGCGCTGGGTGAGGAGGAGGTCAAGGCGATCCGGAACCTCCGCCGATTCTACAACGAGAAGCCTGAATATCCGAGAATCATCCACCAGACCATGTTCATGAGTATGACCTATCCGTGTATCGCGGAGGGATGTCCGGCGGGAGTAGTGCAAGTTCACCTGCGAGCGAATGGGGATGTCTCCCCCTGCGATTTTACCCCGTATTCGTTCGGCAACATCCGAATGCAGCCGCTTTCTGAGATATGGCGGTCGATGATCACTGACAAGCTCTATGAAGGGCATTCTCCCTTCTGTCGCATGTCCCGTCGTGATTTCCGGGAGAGACTTGCGGCACGAAGCGTCGGTGCGAGTTGATGTCAGGGATCGAGAGGGACAAGTCCTCGGCCCCGGAGGCCCGGGGGACGGACGAGCGCATACTGGTCACCGGGGCCACCGGATTTCTCGGATGGCAGGTATTCCTCCGCCTGTACCGGCGGTACCCGGGTGCCCGCTTTCGGCTGCCCGTGCGGGCCAAACATGGCCAAGGGCCAGATCAGAGAGTCACCAGATTGGTGGTCCACTCCTTCCCGCCGGAAGAACGAAAGAAGGTCCTGGAGCACATCGAAGTGGTTGCGGCGGATCTAACTCAGAAAAATCTGGGTCTGCCGGCCGAAAAGTACGAAAGATGCGCCCGAGAGGAGACGCGGATCATCCATGCAGCGGCCGAGGTCCGTTTCGACCGATCGCTGGCCGAGTCAGCCCGCATCAACGTGGAGGGTGCGCGCAATCTATTGGAATACGCAGCCTTGGGGCGTCGGGCGGGAAGTCTCAAGAGCTTTACTCATGTCAGCACCGCCTTTGTGGCGGGTACGAGAGAAGGCATCATCCGGGAAGACGAGTTAGAGGCGGGACAGGAGTTCAGAAACGCCTACGAGCGTTCGAAATTCGAGGCGGAGAAGCTAGTTCGAGAGGCCAGGGACGAGGTCCCGACGGTGGTGGTGCGTCCGAGCATCATCGTAGGAGATTCCCGGAGCGGCGTGACCACGAGCTTTAAGGCCCTCTACTGGCCGCTTAAAGTGTACGCCAATAGACGCTGGCGCATCGTGCCGGGCTTCCCTGAGGCGATTGTCGACATGGTTCCCGTGGATTTTGTGGCGGACGCCACTGCTTATCTTGCGTTCGAAAAGTGCGCCCTGGGCCGCACCATCCACCTATGTGCCGGGCCCCAACGGTCCGCCTCGGTGGCGCAGATCGCTCAATCGGCGGCGGATTTCTTCCACCTGCCTCCCCCACGCTTTGTGAACCCCGTGCTCTTCCTGGCCTTATTGAGGCCCCTTTTCCTGGCCGTGATCTGGGGGAAGCGCAGGAGAATCCTTCGCACCGGAAAGGTCTACCGTCCCTATTTCAGTACGAAGATGGTCTTTGACACCACTGTGGCTCGCGAGCTTCTGGATCCGCATGGAATCCACCCTCCGCGGGTGGAGCAGTATATGGAGAACCTGTTTCGATATTGCCTGGAGTCTGATTGGGGCCGACGCCCGGTTAAGCTTGAGGGACTGAATTACGGCGAAGGCGCGAAAGCCGGTATTGGATGAGGTCGTAACTCCGGGGGCTTTTCCCTATTGAAGAGGGTAGGGTTTCCATCGTGAAGAACGAAGATAAGCAAGTATGTGAGTGTCCCAACCCGGAATGTGAGTGCCGCAAGGACCGCAAGGGCTGTTAGGAGAATCGCGCGAAAAAAGGGGAATCTGCCTTATTGCGGGAGAGAGAAGACATAGGACAGACCCCGAGCGCTCAGAATCATTTCTTTGGAGCCAGGGGATTGGCAAACTCGGTCTTGAATCCCAATTTGCTCATGCCGGCAAAGCAACCCTCCCGATCTTCCTCCACCAAGCCGCCGCTAACCCCGATCCCGCCGATCACATCGCCCTCCTCATCAATCAGTGGATATCCTCCGCCCACCATGCAGATCCGGTCATCGGTATGCTGCAACCCATAGCCCATGGCCCCCGGGATCATGATCTCCCGCACCATGTCGGTGGGTCGCTGGAAGGCGACTGCGGTCCAGGCCTTTTTCTGCGCAATGAGGATGTTGGAGATCCGGCCCTTCTCTGGCCGCAAGGCCCCACGCAGGTTCCCTCCCATGTCCATGACCGCCACCGAGCTGGGCCGCCCGATGGACTGGCTGTAGGCGATCGCCTCTTTCAACAGGGTTTCCACTTCCACCAAGGTCAATTCCCTCATGGCTTCCTCCTCCTCGATTGGGTTTAGATCGCATTGTGGCTGTTGGGGGTTTCATTTCCTGCATCAGAGCCTCTTCAGCGCAGAAGCCATCCGTTCGAGCGCCTCGGTCAAGGTTTTGCGGGGGCAGGCAAAGTTCAGCCGGACGAACGCGTCTCCTCCTTTCCCAAACTCCCTCCCGTCCATCAGGGCGACTTTAGCCTCCTTGAGGAAGAAGTCAAAGGGGTTCCCGCTGATGCCGGCCTCGCGGCAATCGAGCCAGGCCAGATAGGTGGCCTCCATCTTAGTCATGTGGATGCCGGGGAGATTCTCTTTCACATACTGGCACAGGAAATCCCGGTTCTCCCTCAAGTGCAGCAGGACCTGGGCCAGCCATTCCCCGCCCTCTCTCACGGCGGCGAGGGCCGCCACATGCCCCATGATGGTCGCCTGGGGGACGATCCCCTGGCTGGCATCCTTCCAGATCCTCTGCAACTCCGGGTTCTTGATGATGGCAAATGCGCACCCGAGGCCAGGCAGGTTGTAGGTCTTGCTGAGGGACATGAGGGTGACGGTTCGGTCCGCCACCTCCGGGCTCAAGGTGGCGATCGGGAGGTGGCGGGAGGGGGGATAGAGCAGATCGCAGTGGATCTCATCAGAGCAGATGATTAGCCCATGGCGCAGGCAGATCTGGGCCATCCTCTCCAGCTCGTGCGAGGTGTAGACCCGGCCCACCGGGTTGTGCGGATTGCAGAGAATGAAGACCTTGGTTCGGTCGGTAATGGCACCTTCAAAGGCGTCGAAGTCAATCTCGTAGATATCGCCCTTTCGCATCAAAGGAGGGTCGACCAGGGCCCGGCCATGGATAACCGGGTCCTTCACAAAATGGGGATAGACGGGCGGCTGAACCAGGACGCCATCGCCGGGGGCGGTGAAGGCGAGGAAGGAGAGGTTGAGGCCGGTGACCAGGCTGGGCAAGAAGAGGAGTTCCTCATCCGGGATGGGCCAGCCGTATAGCCTTTGCAGGCGCTCCCGGATAGCCTGCCGCAGCCCCTCGGGCGGCTGGGTGTATCCGAAGAAGCCGTGGTCCACCCGCAGTCGCAGCGCTTGAAGGATGGGCTCCGCGCAGACGAAATCCATGTCCGCCACCCATAAAGGGAGCACCTCTTCGCCGTACCTTTGCCACTTGAGGCTGTCGCTTCCGCGCCTCTCCCTCACCTGATCGAGATCGTATCGCATCGACCCCTCCGCCGTCTCTTGCGCAAGCCCTAAGTCGGGCCAAAGACCGGGTCGTTTCTCGAAAATTGGCCCAATCGGCCCGCAGCGAGGTCGATTATCGGCGCAGGAGGCTTGATTGTCAAATGAAAAGGATCAGATCAATACGAGGCAGGGGGGATCGCGGCCCAAAGGGATTTTTTTCTTTACAAATCGAATTGGTTCTGATTTAGTGCGCCCTTGACAAACTAAGGATAAGAAACCGATCCGCCAGAGGGGCCCAAATGCTGCGTGAGTTCACCCAACTAACGGTCAACGGACTTCTGCAGGGCGGCATTTATTCTCTCATCAGCATCGGTCTGACGCTGATCTTCGGCGTGACCCGTATTGTCAATTTCGCTCATGGCGAATTCCTCATGCTCGCCATGTATGCGACCTACTTCCTTTTCCATCTGGCCGGGATGGATCCCTACCTCTCCCTCCTGATCGTCACCCCCTTGCTTTTTGTTTTGGGCCTCATCGCTGAGCGGCTGGTGATCCATCCCATTTTGAACGCCCCTTCCTTCATGCAGATCTTTTCCACTGTCGGCCTCTCCGTGGCCCTGCAAAACGCGGCCCTCTTCTTCTTCAGCGCAGACTACCGGTCCATCAGGACCGCCTATTCGACCAGAACTCTACTGGCTTCCGGACTCTTGATCAGCTTCCCGCGCCTGGTTGCCTTTATCGCCTCCATCCTGATCAGTCTTGGCCTCTTCTTGCTTCTCAAGAAGACCTATATCGGAAGGGCAATCAGGGCCGTAGCCCAGAACCGAACCGCCAGTACCCTGATGGGAATCGATATCCGGAGGATCTACCTCTTCACCTTCGGCCTGGGGACCGCCCTGGTGGGCATGGCCGGAGGCCTGTTGATGCCGGTCTATTATGTCTTTCCTACGGTGGGGGGCCTGTTCGTCCTGACCGCCTTTGTGGTGGTTGTCCTGGGCGGGATGGGAAACATCACCGGCGCTTTTATCGGCGGGCTGATTATCGGAGTGGTGGAGTCTTACAGTGGCTTCTACCTGGCGACCCAGTTGAAAGAAGCGGTCTACTTTGCCATCTTCATCTTGGTCCTTCTGCTAAAGCCCTCCGGCCTCTTCGGCATTGTCGGGTCGGAGGAAATGGGGGAAAAATGAGCCGGCCCCTCTTTCAGTGGCTGAGGCATCCCAAGGGATATCTCTCCCTCCTTGGCCTGGTTGCCTTGATCCTCTTCCCGCTGGTGGTGCAGAATCCCTTCGTGCTCCACCTCCTCATTATGATCCTCTTCTACGCCGCGTTGGGAGGGGCCTGGAATATCATCGGCGGCTTTGCCGGCCAGCTCTCTTTAGGCCATGCGGCCTTCTTTGGCGTAGGGGCCTACAGCTGCATCCTCCTCAATCTTTATACGGGCCTGAACCCCTGGGTTGGAATGGTGGTCGGCATGTTGATTACCTCAGCCTTCGCCGCGGCGATCAGCTATCCTTGCTTTCGGCTGCGCGGTCCGTTCTTCACCCTGGCCACCATCGCCTTTGCAGAGGTCCTCCGCATCCTGGTCATCTACTTTAAGGGTTTTACCAAGGGTTCGGTGGGGATCACTATCCCGCAGAAGATGGGGCTGGCGAATTTTGCGTTCCGGGAAAAGGCCCCCTATCTTTACATCGTCCTGACCTTCGCAGCAGGGGTGTTTCTCATCTCCTATTTCATTCAGAAATCGCGGCTCGGTTACGACCTGGCTGCCCTGCGGGAGGACGAGGATGCTGCGGAGTCCCTGGGGGTGAACACCACGAGATCAAAGCTGAAGGCGGCCGTGCTCAGTGCCGCCCTGACTTCCATCGGAGGGGTCTTTTACGCCCAATACATCCTTTTTATCGAGCCCTACAGCGAATTCTCTCTGGATTTTTCCATTCAATTTGCCCTGGTGCCCATGATCGGCGGCATGGGGACTGCGGCAGGGCCGATTATCGGCTCCTTCGTTTTGACCCCCCTGCAAGAGCTCCTCCGGTCCTGGCTGGGGGGGAGTTATGCCGGCTTGCACCTGGTGATCTACGGGTGCATCCTGATGCTGGTCGTGATCTTTATGCCCCAGGGGATCCTGGGGCTGATCAAGGGGAGGTTCGCTTATGGGGAAAAGAGACCTTCATCTGGGTCGATTCCCCAAGAGGACCGCGCGGTGGAGGGTTAGAGACCGAAGAGACTGTCCTTGCCCAATCCGCTGGGCGGGGGTATTGGCTTTCATTCAGCTCACGAGGAGGAGCCATGAAGAGGAAATCGTTCGTCCCGTGCTTACTTATCTTCTGTCTTTCCTTGATTCTCTTGTCTGCCATCCCGGCCCTGGCCGAGGACGTGATCCGAATCGGCACCCTCTATCCCATGAGCGGACCGTTAGCCTTGCTGGGGAATGAAGAGTGGAGGGGCGCTGAGGTAGCCCGGGTAGCTCAAAACGAGAAAGGCGGGGTGCTGGGGAAGAAGATTGAATTTGTCAAGGCTGACGCCCCGGATGCCAAGGCGGCTACGGCGGAAGCGGAACGCTTGATCACCGTCGAAAAGGTGAAGGTAATCGTCGGCTCCTATTCCAGCTCCATCGCCTATGCCTCCACTGCTGTGGCGGAGAAATATAAGGTGGTCTGCTTCGAGATGGGTGGCATCGCCGACGCCCTCACCCAGAGGGGATTCAACTATCTGTTTCGCATTAGTCCCCTGGCATCCGATTTCGGCATCATG
>JAZDMQ010000046.1:0-15785 GCA_043800755.1 bacterium
CCAAATTGGTAACGACGTGTGCACGATAAAGCTGTACCCACGCCAAATCACCCCTCAGTTCCGTTCTTCCTTCTTTCACCAGCCGCTCCGAGATCGCAATGGCTTGGTCATATAACTTCACCGCGGCCCGATTGTCGCCCAGAGCCCGCAATGTATTGGCCTTGCTCAGGTAGGCCGCGGCTAGGTTGTTGGCCAGTTCTCGCCGGCCTTCCTGATTCACCAGCCGCTCCCAGATCGCAATCGCCCGGTCGTATAACTGCACCGCAACCGCATTGTCGCCCACATCACTCAATGCAACCGCCTTGTTCAGGTAGGCCCCAGCCAAGCCGTCAGCCAGTTCCTGCCGGCCTTCCTGATTCACCAGCCGTTCCCGGATCGCAATCGCCCGGTCATATAAATTCACCGCGGCCCGATTGTCGCCCAGAGCACTCACCGCAAGTGCCTTGTTCAGGTAAGTCGTGGCCAAGCCGTCAGCCAGTTCTCGCCGGCCTTCCTGATTCACCAGCCGTTCCCGGATCGCAATCGCCCGGTCATATAAATTCACCGCAACCGCATTGTCGCCCAGATCACTCACCGCAAGCGCCTTGTTCAGGTAAGTCGTGGCTAGGTCGTTGGCCAGTTCCTGCCGGCCTTCCTGATTCACCAGCCGTTCCCGGATCGCAATCGCCCGGTCATATAAATTCACCGCGGCCCGATTGTCGCCCAGAGCACTCACCGAATTCGCCTTGCTCATATAAGCCATGGCCAAGCCGTCAGCCAGTTCCTGCCGGCCTTCCTGATTCACCAGCCGTTCCCGGATCGCAATCGCCCGGTCATATAACTGCACCGCAACCGCATTGTCGCCCACATCACTCAATGCAACCGCCTTGTTCAGGTAAGTCGTGGCCAGGTTGTTGGTCAGCTCACACCGCCCCTCCTGGTTCACCAGTCGGTCCCAGATCGAAATCGCCCGCTCGTACCAATCCAGTGCGGCCCGATTGTCTCCCAGAGCCCTCACCGAATTCGCCTTGTTCAGATAAGCCATGGCCAAGCCGTTGGCCAGCTCCCACCGGCCTTCCTGATTCACCAGCCGCTCCCGGATCGCAATCGCCCGGTCATATAACTGCACCGCAACCGCATTGTCGCCCACATCACTCACCGCAACCGCCTTGTTCATATACGCGCTTGCCAAACCGTCGGCTAATTCCCGCCTGCCTTCCTGGTTCACCAGCCGCTCCCAGATCCCAATGACTCGGTCGTAAGCGGTCAATGCGCCCGAAATGTCGTCCACATTCTCATGCACCAGCGCTCTTTCCATGCACAAAACCGCCACATGTTCTTCCTGGGCTCTCTGTCCTTGCTTGATCAATCCTTCAAGAATGCACTGGGCCTCATCATAGAGGGCCAGGTCTGCGATCGCCTGCGCCTTGCGCGACTGGGCCGGCGCCGGCTGCGCCCGACCCGCCTCTGCCGGATCACGGCCTGCAGCCTGATAGGCCAACCGGAGCCATTCGCGAGGATCTCGCCAGCCGACCCCCTCTACCCCCATGCGGTCGTGGGGAGCGACTTTCATGTCCGATATGCCCACCGCCGGCCTCGGCCGTGCGTAGCGCTTGCCCACTGCTTCCTGGTAACATCCGATCAAAGTCTCTGCTGCCCCTGACATCTCCGACCACCGTTCTGCCGGATAGTGCGCGAGGCACCTCCGAAGAACATCGGCCACTGCTTCCGGCATCTCCGGCAGGCCCGGCTCTGTCTGCCCGCTCTCCAGGAAGTCCATTAGAACCTCGGCGGCGATATGCCCGCCGTGCGGACACGATACGCAACCCATGAACATGTCCAGTACGCTCACTCCCCACGACCAGATGTCGGTCTTGCGCGACAGCGGCTGACCAGCCCGTTGTTCCGGCGAGGCATAGGCCGGAGTCATGCCCCCGGAGCTGACCAGGATGCTCTTTTCGCCGGAGGGCAGCACGGGGGAAATGAATTGTCCCTCCGCGCCTCGCATTCGAGCCCGCGCCAGACCAAAGTCCGTCACTTTCGGCACACCGTTGCCTGTCATCAGCACATTGCTCGGCTTCACGTCCTGATGGATCAGCCCCCGCTGATGCATTGTGTGCAGGCCCCATGCGAACTGAATCGCGACGTCCAGAATTCGCTCCAGACTGGTCAGCTTGCCCTTGGCAATCCAATCGGCCAAAGATCCGCCTTCGACGAAATCGGCGAAGATAAGGATCTCCTCCCCCACGGTGCGGAAGAACCGGCAGGGGACGATGTTCGGGTGCTCCGGGAGGTCGATCCAGGTTTGAAGCTCGGCCAGGAAAGCCTTGCGGTGCTTTTCATCCCTGATCAGGGCCTGCTTCACCGCAAATGGGCGTCCGTTTGAGACGCTCTTGACGAGATAGACCTTACCCATTCCGCCCCGCCCCAGCTCCTTTTCCACGAGGTAGTCGCCCAGGATCACGGCACCGATGGTCCAGGCACCCGCCGGCGCGCCACCGGCCGGAGACGGTCGCGAAGGCGATGGACGGGACTTGTCCCTTGGCGGCTCGGAACCGCTACCAAACAGGTTGGAAAGCCACTTTGCCATTTGCTCCCCCTATCGAACTACTGGGGTGAGAACCCCGGAATTTCATGCGCGGCAATCATACTCTCGTCTTGTGGTTGGTGAAGCCGCTTTCGCGTGCGGCCTTCCGACACTGTTTTTCCGTCATCTTTCGGAGGGGCAGAGGAGGCCCGCATCCCAAAGAACACGACGACCGCCGTGATGTTGTCGTTGCTTCCCCTGGCCTTGGCCGCCTCAATCAGGTCCCGGCATATGGATTCCGGTGGGGCATTCTTCCCCAGAAACGCCCTGATTTGCTTGTCCGGCACGACACCCCACAAGCCGTCCGTACACAACAGGAAGCGATCGCCGATCTTCAGGCGAACCGAGGAGATGTCGGGATAGCTATCCTGCTCCATGCCGATGAAGCGGGTCAGTTGGCTGCGGCCCGGATGAAACGCGGCCATTCGTCTGGAAATTTCGCCTTCCCGCAGAAGCAAGGCCGTCAGGGAGTGATCCTGGGTCAAACACTGCAACCCATTTCGCCAGCGATAGACCCGGCTGTCGCCCAGGTTGGCAATGTGGGCCATCCGACCATGGACGAAGAGGCACGTCAGCGTCGAGCCCATCCCCCGCGTCCTTTCATTCCGTTGCCCCTCTGCCCGCACCGAGGCGTTTAATTCCAGGATGGCATTGCGGAGGGGAACTGCAATTCGGCCAGGCGTGGCGCCGAGATGACGATCCAGCAGCAGCGGGAAGCCTTTGGCCACTGCAAGGGCCGCCGCGGTCCCGGCCCTATGACCGCCCATGCCGTCCGCGACCAGGAACAGGCCGCGCTCGGTGTCCACGAAAAAGGCGTCCTGGTTGCTATCGCCGCGGAGGCCCTGATCGCTCAACCCGGCGGCCTGCAAAGCTGTTGATCTCTTGTCCATGTCGATCCACGGGGTTGCCGTTCTTGACTGCGGCATCTCCCTTCGCCGGGTTGGATGGTCGGCGGGTATGGGCACTTGTTGCTACACCACTTTCCTCAGCGCCTTCAACATTTCCCCCGCATCGGCGAAGCGTTCCTTTGGGTTGTTGGAGAGCGAGCGGTCCAGCACCTGGGCCAGGGGCCCCGGAATGCGCCGGTCCCGTTCCTGTATGGGAATGAGGCGTCCGTGGAGGATCACTTCCATCGGGTCCTTTCCCTTCGGGAATTCGCGGGGCAGACATCCCGTGAGCATCAGGTAGAATGTGGCGGCGATGCTCCAGACATCGGCGGCGGGCTTGACGTACTTGAAGTTAGTCAGCTGCTCGCGAGGCATGAACGCCGGCGTGCCCGCATAGGTCCCGGTGATGGTCATGCCACTGAACCCGGCCCTCTCGAAGTTCTTGGCGAAACCGAGGTCCGCGATTTTGGCCGTCCGATTCTGCCGCTGTCTCTTGAGCAAGACGTTTTCCGGTTTGAGATCACGGTGAACGAGGCCTTTTGTGTGAACGAAGGACAGTCCCTCCAAGGCCTGAACCATCAAGGGCGTCGCCTCGTCCAATACGAGCTTGCCGCCTCTCCGACGCAGCAGATCGCCGACACTTCCCGCCTCACAGTATTCCATGATGAAATAAAACGCCCCGCCGGCAGAGCCATGGCCGATCAGTTCCACTAAGTTGGCGTGCTTCAAGCCCTTCATGAGTTCGATTTCGTGCCGGAATTTCTCGCGCGCGTCCCGGTCCACGGCGACCTGCGAAAGCATCACTTTCACGGCCACCGGAGTTCCCGTCTTCCGGCATTCCGCCAGATATACGGCACCGAAGCCGCCTTCGCCGAGCTTTGCCTTGATCTCATAACCACGGATCGTCGGTGCACCTTGGGCCTGGGGCTCCTCGCCCTCATCCGCCAGCATCTTGATCAGGAGGGCAACGGGGTCATTCTCGATACTCTGCCGGCATTCCGCGCAGATATAGTCGCCGGCACGACCTTCTCCGATTTCCTCGCGGACGTCTTTCGCGCAACGACGGCACAAGACGGGTTCCAGCACCCTGGGCGGGACTTCTACCTTGACCTTCAAGACCGTATCGCCTGCTTTGATCTCGTCGCCGTCCTTCAAGTCCACTTCGGGGTATGGCCGTTTCTGCCCTTGCTCCGGCGTCTCGCCTGCTCTCCGGCTGCCGATCTTCTCGCCGTTCACCCATGTCCCGTTGAGACTCCCGAAGTCGCGGATGCGCGCGTCCGGGGGATTCACCTCCAGGATGAAATGGTGCCGGGAGACCTGCAAATCATCGGGCAGACAGCAGTGACAGTCCTCCATCCGCCCAAAGAGAAACGTATCGTGCTCGTCGAACGCGAAGGTTTTGCCTTTCAGCTTGCCGGTTGTGACCTCAATGGTGACTTTGCCCGGCATTGATGCCTCCCTCTGCGTCGGTGATCAGCTGCGGCAGACGATAAAATTATGAATTTCTTATTTTCCCTCACTACTGTCCGGTTAAAGATCGAATAACGACAACTGGTTGCAAGGCTCCTGTATTCATCAGCCATCTCCTTCTGCAAGAATGCAGGAGTATGGCATCTGGCAAGGACGGATTTCAAATCGATTATGGACATTTCCCCTCTTAAACCTACACCGTTAGCGGATTTCCGGGAATTATAAGCGGAAACGTTGGGACAGTACTGATGTCCATTGTTTCTTTACTGGTTGAATCCTTTTCCCTCATATAACGCTTCGCGGTGGTCTTGCAGTGTTCGATGATTTCTGGTGCTAAGGGCACAGGGGGATGGGAGATTCCAGCACCTACCATGAAGAAAAAAGGTGACTGTGACCCTCCGCCTGTTCCCTCCAATTTCTGACAGATGCGGCCAACGGCTTCGTCTAACTCTATCAGATGCACTCCTCCCCACCTCCTTCCTCATTTGCACATGATAGCCCTTCTACTTGCCGTCGAATCCTTGTTCTGTACATAGTTCCCGCACCCGGTCGGCTAACCGGGAGAAGCGACGCTGCACCTTGTCGTTCCGGATCGCCATCCCCAGGGCCTTCTTGCTCGCGAAAGGGTCTCGCGCTTGCATGACGCCTACAGCTGCTCCAAGAGATCCTCGAGGTCGGCTCGGCTGAGACCGCACTGCTTGAGGATTCCCAGAAGGGTTCCCTTTGCCAGCTCTTCGTGAAGCGGCACGACTGTTTTGTAGCTCCCCTTCTGAAGACTCATATGGCTTCCTCTTTGGCGGACTACCTGAAAGCCGGCCTTCTGCAGAGCTTTAATCAGCTCCTCACCTGAATGCATAGGAAGCTTAGGCACCGGCGACTACCTCGAGCGGATACAGGAGGACTTCTCCGGTGCTTTCAGGCAAATCCTCCGTTCCGAAACTCTCAAGGTAGAGTTCCACTGCTTCCTGGAGGTTCGCCCGGGCCTCCTCTATTGTCTTCCCTTGACTTACCACTCCCAATTCTATGCAATGTGCGACATACCACTTCTCTTCCTTGGTGATGACCCCAGTGAATCTCTTGGACATCTTTTCACCTCCTTGCTTCGCTACACAGCTCCCGCACCCGATCGGCCAATCGGGAGAAGCGTCTCTGGACTTTGTCATTGCGGATGGCCATCCCCAAGGCCTTCTTGGTGCCGATGATGACTACCAGCTTCTTGGCCCGGGTGATCGCGGTGTAGAGCAGATTGCGCTGCAAGAGCACATAGTGCTGCATCAGCAGCGGCATGATGATGGCCGGATATTCACTCCCCTGGGATTTGTGCACCGAGATGGCGTAGGCCAGGGTGAGCTCATCCATCTCATTGAAATCATAGGCCACACCCCGCTCGTCGAAGCGAACCAGCACCTGGCCATCCTCCTTGTCGATTTTCTCGATCCACCCGATATCCCCGTTGAAGACCTCTTTGGTGTAGTTGTTGCGAAGCTGCATCACCTTGTCTTTCACGCGGAAGACGCGGCTTCCAGAGGCCAACTCGGCCCCATTGGGGTTGAGGACCCCCTGCAAGGTGGCGTTGAGGTTGGCGGCGCCGATCAGGCCCTTATACATGGGACACAGGACCTGAATCTCGTCCCGGGGATGGAGGCCGAAGCGCTCGGGGATGCGCTTGGCGCAGAGCTCCTGGATCAGCTCCAGGATCTCCTGGGGGTCTTCCTTCTCGATGAAGTAGAAGTCCGCTGCCTCGGTCTTGTTCTGGGGAAGGTAGGGAAAGCTCCCCTGCTGGATGCGATGGGCATTGAGGGTGATGAGGCTCTGCCTTTCCTGGCGAAAGATCTCATTCAGCTCCACCACGGCCACGGCCTGGGATTGGATGATGTCGGAGAGGACATTTCCCGCCCCCACCGAGGGGAGCTGATGGATATCGCCCACGAAGACGAGGGAGGCGCGGGGAGGCACGGCCTTGAGCAGGTGGTTCATGAGGATGAGGTCCACCATGGAGGTCTCATCGATGACCACCAGGTCTGTGCGGAGCGGGTTCTCCTGGTCGCGGACGAAATTCCCCTTGGCCGGGGAGAATTCGAGGAGGCGGTGGATGGTCTTGGCCTCCCGGGAGGTCGCTTCGGAGAGGCGCTTGGCGGCCCTTCCTGTGGGAGCGGCCAGGCTGGCCTCGATCCCTAAGGCGTCACAGGCGGAAACGATCCCCCTGACGATGGTCGTCTTGCCGGTCCCCGGGCCGCCGGTGATGACCAGGATCCGCTCCTGGAGGGCCATCTTGATCGCCTCCTTTTGCCTCTCCGCAAAGGCGATGCCCATCTTCCCTTCCAGGCGGCTCAAGAAATCCGGGGAGACGACCTCCCCCGCCTTTCTCCTCTTCCCCCGGAGCAGCGCAGAGAGCCTTTTCGCCACCCCCTCTTCGGCCTGGAAGAAGGCGGGCAGGTAGATCTCCTCCCCCTCGGCTCCCTCGCGTACTACCACCTTCTTCTCTTCCTTCAAGGCCGAGAGGGCAGGCTCTAAGAGCTCCCGGGGGATCTCCAATTCCTTCTCCGCCCGCTTCAGCAGCTCCTCTTTAGGGGAAAAGACATGGCCCTCATCCGCCAGCTCTCTCAGGGTGTAGAGAAGCCCGGCCTGGGCCCGGATCGGGGAGGTGGGATCAATGCCGATTTGTTGCGCGATCTTGTCCGCAGTCTTGAAGCCGATCCCCGAGATGTCCTCGGCCAGGCGGTAGGGGTCCTTCTGCAAGACGCTGACGGAATCCTGGCCATAATATTTGTAGATCTTGGCGCTGTAGGCTGGACTGACCCCCTGGCCTTGAAGGAAGAGCATCACCTGCCGGATCTCCTTCTGGGCCTGCCAGGCGGAAAGGATCCACTCCAGGCGGGTCTTCCCGATCCCGTCCACCTTCAGGAGCTGATCCGGCTCCGAATCGATCACCTCCAAGGTCTTGAGGCCAAAGGCACGCACGATGCGGGAGGCCATGACCGGGCCGACCCCCTTGACCAGGCCCGAGCCCAGGTATTTCTCGATGCCGTTCAGGGTGGCGGGGATGACGGATTGATAGGCCTCGACCTTGAATTGCTCGCCGAATTGGGGATGGAAGGTCCATTGTCCGGAGAGCCTCAAGGTCTCTCCGGAAATGACCGAGGGGAGATTGCCCACCACGGTGGCCCAATCACTTCGCCCCAGGACCTGCAGGCGGATCACGGCGTAGCCGGTCTCCCCGTTGTAAAAGACGATCCGCTCCACCACCCCCTCGAGATAGGAGGTGTCGGAGGGCCGCTTCTCCTCCGCCTTCTTAGACCGCTGGCTGCGGCTGCCCTTCCTTTTTGGGGGTGGACTGGTCACCCCTTGCTGGATAGCTTCTGGTAGGTCGTTCATTCGCCGCCTCCCGAGCTTGCAGGAAACAAGGTAACAGAATCAAAAAGGGCGGGCAAGGGTTTTTTCCAGGCGGAATGAGATAGGCGGGCCGGCCCTCGAGCCTTTGGGCTACTACGGCTGCCGGATCTGGAAGGGAACGGGGATGAAGCAGAGGACGAAGATCAGGAAGGCGAGGAGACCTAGGGCCTTCCTCCTGCGATCGAGCGGGGTCTGATCGTCCATGGGCGCAGGGTGCCGCATCCCCATGAGCAGGCTCAAAAAGGCCCAGAAGAGCCATCCCTGCCAGAGGAACCCCAGGAGGAGTAGGGCAAGGAAGATCGCCCTGGCCAGCCAGTGCTGTCTTTTACCCAGGAGGGCGTAAGCCACATGGCCGCCATCCAGTTGCCCCAGGGGGAGCAAGTTGAGGGCGGTCACCAGGATTCCGATCCATCCGGCAAAGGCGATCGGGTGCAAGATTAAATCATAATTGGCCGGTACGGACCCGACGATCAGGGCACTGAGCAGGTTGAAAAGGAGGGAAGAGCCCAGGTTGAGGCCCTCCACCTTGGCGGAAGGGGCCAGGTGGGAGAGCTTGAGTCCGATCATCAAGGCGGGGAGGGCGACGACGAATCCGGCCAGCGGGCCGGCAATTCCAATATCCAGAAGGGTGCGCTTGTCCGGGATCGGGGATTTCATCTTGATAAAGGCGCCGAAGGTGCCGAGGATCGAAGGGGCAGGGATGAAATAGGGCAAGGTGACCCGGATGTGATGTCGGCGAGAGACGAAGTAATGGCCAAGCTCGTGGATGCCCAGGATCGCCATCAGGGTAAAGGAAAAGGGGATCCCCCGGCTCAGATCGTAGAGATGCTGAAAGGGGTTTCCCCCTTCCTGGAGGGCCCCGGCATAGAGGGTGCTGAGGGCGGTCAGCAAGAAAAGGAGGAGGTTGAGGAGCCCGGAGGGCCTGGCCTTGGCCCGGCTCTCCTCCCAGAGGCGCAGGATGATTCGATCCCCGCTCCGTGCCAGATGATAGGGGTAGCCGAAAGGGGCCAGCCTCTCCCGCAGGGAGAGGGCCGGCTGAGGCAGAAAGGGAAGGAACCGGCCCATCATCTGAAGGGAGTCCCCTCTCGAGACGGTCGTCTCTTCAATCTCCATGACCTGGGAGACGGCCCCGTAAATCGCCAGGGTGTCGTCTTTCAGTCCTCGCTTCTGGTTCATCCTGGGTTTGGGAGATAGATTCGCTCCACCCGGCTCCCAATGCGGGTGAGCACCTCGTAGGAGATGGTATCCAACCAGTTCGCGATCTGTTCTGCTGAGATCTCTTGCTCCCCCTGTCGACCCAGGAGAATCACCTCATCCCCCTCTTGGGCCTCAGGGATATCCGTCACCTCCACTGCGGTCATGTCCATGCAGATGACCCCGACGACCCGCGCGAGCTGTCCATGGATCAGCACTTGGGCCCGGTTGGAGAGGCGGCGATCATAGCCATCCGCATAACCCACCGGGAGGATGGCCACTCGGGTCTCCCGGGAGGCGATGAAGGAGCGTCCGTAGCTGACGCTCTCCCCGGGCCTCAAGGACTTCAGGTGGCCGATCTCGGTGCGAAGGGTGAGGGCGGGGCGCAGAGGGAGGGCAGAGGAGACCTCGGTAGAGGGGAAGTATCCATAGAGCATGATCCCGGGCCGAACCATGTCGAGATGGGACGCGGGCAAATCGATGAGGGCGGCACTGTTGGCCGCATGATGGAGCGGGAATTGGAATCCTCCCTCCTCTAACGTCCTGGCGATCTTTTGAAAGGTATCTAACTGTCTCAGGGTATAGGCCTTGTCCTTTTGGTGCGCCACGGCGAAGTGCGTCATCAGCCCTTCCAACCGCAGTCCCGGCATTCCCCTCAGCTGCTGGCAAAAGGCGAGGGCCTCCTCTGGTCGGATGCCCAGCCGGCCCATCCCGCTGTCCACCTTTAGATGAATGCCGGCCTTCCGACCCTGGCGCTGGGCCTCGGCGGATAGGGCCTGGGCAAGGGTAGTCGAGGTGATCACCGAAGAGAGCTCATGGGCCAGCACCAGGGGGGCTTCGCGAGGGGGCGTGGGGCCCAGGACCAGAATAGGAGCACCGATGCACGCCTCCCGCAGCCTGATGCCCTCCCAGGCAGAATCCACCCCTAACCACTCTGCCCCGGCCGCCAGGACGGCCCGAGAGACCTCTAACATCCCGTGACCATAGCCATCGGCCTTGACCGCCGCGAGGATCTTCACCCCGGGACCCACCCGCTCCTGCACCAACCCGAGGTTGTGGGCGATGGCAGAAAGATCAACGATGGCCCGGGTTGCTCGATGGATCCTCATCATCAGCACTTCACCTGGATCGCGTGAGGGTAAAGCTGAAATTCAGCCGGGGCCTTGCCCAACAGTTCCCCATCGGCCTCCAAGAGAAAATCCTCCTCCGACTGAAGGCGGACCTTCTTTCCTCTCAGGACCTCCACCTCGGGCAGCTCGATGTGGGAGCCGGTGTAGATCCGATACAAATTGCGCAGGATCTTGAAGGCGGAGAGGTCCTTGATCAGCACGATATCGAAGAGGCCATCATCGGGCTCGGCCAGGGGGGCGATCCGCATTCCTCCCCCGAAGAACCTCCCGTTGGCGATCACCACGATGACCGCCATGAGCGTTCGTTCAATCTGGTCATCGATCGTCACCTGAATCGGCAGCTTCCGATATCGGGCCAGGGACCGGATGGCCCCGGCCAGGAAGGTGGTGGATCCTCCCCGCTTGGGGCGAGAATCAACCCACTCCACGGTCTTGGCCCCCAGGCCCCCATCGGCAACATTGCCGAAGATGCGCTGTGCGGGCCTTCCCTGGAGATCCTGATAGGACATGATCCCCAGATCCACTGGATGCGGAACTCCAGCAAAAAGCCGCCGGGCCGCCGCCTCCAGGGAGCGAGGGATTTTCATGGTCTTGGCGAAGTCGGTCCCGGTCCCGCTGGGCAGCAGGCCCAGGAGGGCCTGCTCCTGGATGGGCTTTCCCTGGCGAAAAAGGCCATTGATGACCTCGTGGAAGGTGCCGTCCCCTCCCACCGGGACCACCATCTGGTATCCCCTCTCCAAGGCCGCGGTCGCCAGGGAGCTGGCGTGGTAAGGCCCCTCAGTGAAGGTCCAGTCATATTCCCAGCCCCATCCCCGCACCTGCCTTTCCACCTTGTGCCAGAGGGGTCGGGTCGCCCCACAGCGAGAGAAGGGGTTGACGATGAAGAAGGTTTTCACTACGCCCCTTTCCTTTCCTCTTCCAGTTTACCCCGGGAGCCCTCCCCTTGACCAGAGTGGCCCCAATGGGATGGTACCTGCCCTGATCCTGTCACCTCAGGAGAGGAGGATGCGCTTATAGGCCTCGGCCATGGGCAATCCCGCCTTTTCCCCGGAGGACTCGGCCCATTTTCTCACCCTCTCTCTCCAGTCCGGGATGCGGCCCACCTGACTCTTGTGTCGGGCCAGGGCCCGTAATTTCAGCTCCATGGTGTCCCGGATATCCACGAAAAAATCGGGATGGTCAGTGGAGAAGAGGAGGATCTGAGAGGTGACATGGGCCCGGAGCCCAATGGCCATGAGTTCGGGGAAAAATAGGTGGTCCCGGGCGGCCACGATGGCGTCGATGACCGTGAGGCCAGTAGCCCGATGATCGGGATGGACCTGATAGAGCCGCCATGGGTCATGGGTGATGACGACCTGGGGCTGGAAGTGGCGGATGAGCATGGCCATCTCCGCGCGGGCCGCCAGATTGGCCTCCAATTCCCCATCGTTGTGCCGCAGGAAGGTGACCTCCTTCACCCCCAAGAGCCTCGCCGCGGACCTCTGTTCCCGCTCGCGGATCTCCGCCAGGCGATGAGGGGTCATCCTCCGGTCTTTGGAGCCCTTATTGCCACTGGTGCAGACCAGGTATCGGATCTCCGACCCTTCTGCGGCCCACTTGGCCACCGTTCCCCCGCAGGCGAACTCTGCATCGTCCGGGTGGGCCACAATGGCCATCACCTTGGTCGGAGGCCGCTCCTCTCCCCTTTTCCTTCTCTTATCCGCTTTCTGCATCTGCCCCCTTTCCCCCTGTGGCAGGCATCGCCAGGGCCCTTTCATAGATGGAGAGCATGCGACCAGAGATATTCGACCAGGAGAAGGTCTCGGCCCACCTCCTGCCTTCCTGACCCAGGGAATTCGCCAGGCCCTCATCGGATAAGATCCGCTGGATGGCGGAGGCCAGGGCCTCCACATCATTCCCCGGCACCAGCAGGGCCGTCCGATCCTCGGAGACTGCGTAGGGCAGCCCACCCACGGAAGTAGCGATCACCGGACGTCCACAGGCAGCGGCCTCCAGGGCCACGATCCCGAAGGATTCATATCGGGAAGGCATCACCAGGGCGTCGCAGGCCGCATAATAGAGAGGCATCTCCCGGTGCGGCTGGGCCCCGAGGAAAAGGACGAAGGGATCAAGCCCCAATTGGGTCGCCTGAGCCCTCCAACGGTCGCCACTCCCTTCGCCCCCGATCAGGATCAGCTTCGGGAAGAATCCCGAGGGCAAGTCGGCGGCAGAGCGCAGTCTGGCCATCGCCTGCCAGAGGAGGTCGATCCCTTTGACCGCCTCCATCCTCCCCACAAAGAGGAGGATCTTCCCGGGCGGCAGGCCCAGTCTGGCCCGTGCCTCTCGCTGGTCCGAGGGCCGAAAGAGGGTGGTATCCACGCCGCAGGGGAGAACCGCCACCTTTTCCTCTGCCACGCGGTAGAGCCCCCGAATCGAATCCCGCTCGTGAGGATTGGAGGCGATGATCAGATCTGCCCCGTTGGATACCTCCTCCTCGATCTGACGACGGAAGAGGGGCTCCCGATCTTCCCCCTCCCTGGCTACGGCATCCTTCAGGGGGCCGATGGTATGGAACATGAAGAGAAGCGGAATTCGCCAGGATTGCTTCAGCCTCAGGCCGGCCCAGCCCGAGAGATAATAGTGGGCGTGCAGCAGGTCGTAGGCCCTTCCTTCCCTCTCCTGAAAGGCAGCTGCGCCCGCCCGAAACTCAGGAAGGTATGAGATCAGGGCAGGGGGAGGCAAGGGGACCGCCGGGCCAGCCGCCAGAGAGATGACCCTCATCCCTGGTCCATTCTGGACGGCCGTGGCGGTGTCTGGGTCCTGAATCCGGGTGAAGCAATCGACCTCGATCCCCCGACCCGCAAATTCCCGCCCCATGGCCAAGACATAGGCATTCATGCCCCCGGCCTTTCCCTTCCCCAGTGGCGCCAGGGGAGAGGTGTGGAAGCTGATCATGGCCAGGCGCATTTTTTTCTTCAAGGCTTTTCCACTAAGACTCGATAGATCGCCGAATCCTTTCCCCCTAGGCGGTACTTGTAGTTCTCCTCGCCCCGCATGAAATCGAACCACCTCTTGCCCCGGGCGATGGCATCCTGCAGGCAATATCCGATTAAGACGACGCCCGGGCTAAGGGAGGAGAACTCCGGATCGAACCCGGAGTTGTAAAGGTAAAGGGTCTCGCCGAAGTCAAAACAGAGCATCGCTGCCACTGCCTGTCGGTCCCGTTCCAGGACAGAGAGCCGGAGCCATCCCTTTTGGGCAAAGGTGTGGGAGAGCTCACGAAAGAAGGCCTCCCTCTGCCCATTCATGAAGTCCTCCTTTTCGGGCCTGCTTTTCCGATGGAGCAGGATGAAGGACTTGATGTCCTGCCGGGCACATTCATCTTCGGCGCATTGGCGAAAGCGAAGGGGAGGGGATATTGACTCTGCCCGGCGCATCTTCCTCCGCAGTTCGTGGCGCTCTTTGCCGCTCAAGGCAGAGAGGTAGGCCTCCCAGCTCTCCGGAAGCCTCAATACCGGGCAAACCTCTTCCACCTCTAGCCGGACCTGATAACCTCGGCCCCGGGCCAGGGGAGGAAGCACCTGCAAGGTGGGGGAATGGGCCGGGATACAATGAAGATCAAGCCCTCTCGGCCTTTGGGGAGATCCCTCCAGGTATTCCAAGACTTGCTGCCAGACCTGGCTTTCTCTGCCCTGGAGGGCAAGGATGTCCAGGTAATCGGACAGATCCTCCCCGCCGATGAACTTCAGGAAGCCGCTCTTTGAGTCTTGATAGAAGGGGGCAATCCCAATGATCTTTCCTTGTGGATCACAGACCTCAAAGGCCGACCATTCCTCCTTCTGGCCAAAATGCCCCCACCAGAGGCTCTGCCACTCCCAGGTCGCGAAGGGGGTGGCCGGGGAGATCTGGGAGGCGAGGCGGCCCCACTCTTCCGCCTTGAAAAAGGCGATAGATGGAGAAGGTGCAGGGATCAGTTCCAGAGACAAGGCGGTCCTCCCCTCATCGGTGGTCTGATGCGATAAACTCCTCCAGCATGGAGAGGGCCTGGGCATCAGGATATTGAAGGGGCGGCGATTTCATGTAGTAAGCCGAGGGGGCGAGCAGGGCACCCTTTAGCCCGCGATCGAGGCCGATCTTACAGCAGCGCACGGCGTCGATCACGATTCCTGCCGCATTGGGCGAATCCCAGACTTCTAACTTCAACTCCAGGTGGACCGGGGCATCCCCGAACGATCGTCCCTCCATGCGGATGTAGGCCCATTTCCGATCCTGAAGCCAGGGGACATAGTCGCTGGGACCAATATGCACATCGGAGGGGTCCAAGGGGTGGCCCAGCTGCGAGAGCACGGCAGCGGTCTTGGAGATCTTCTTCGATTCCAGGCGAGACCGCTCCAGCATGTTATAAAAATCCATATTTCCCCCCACATTCAACTGGGAGGTATGCTCCAACCTCACGCCTCTCTCCGAGAAGAGTCGGGCGAGTTGGCGATGGAGGATGGTTGCCCCGAGCTGGGACTTGATGTCATCCCCGATCAACGGGAGTCCGGCTCGCTCAAACTTCTTCCGCCAACCCTCTTGCCGGGCGATGAAGACCGGGATGCAGTTGACCAAGCCGCAGCCGGCCTCCATCGCGCGGCTGGCATACCACTCCGTTGCCCTTTCTGAGCCCACTGGCAGGAAATTGACCACCACCTCGATCTGGTTCGCACGCAGGGCTTTGGCCAGATCGGCCGGCTCGTCGGAGGCCACCTCGATCTTCTGGGAGAGATATTCTCCCAACCCATCCAGGGGATTTCCCATTAGAACCTTCACTCCGATCTCGCCCAGGGACGCGAATTTGATGGTATTGTTGGGGGGACAGAAGATCGCCTCGCCCAGGTCTTTTCCCACCTTGTTCCTGTCCACATCGACCGCCACGCAGAATTCGATATCGGCAACGCGATATTCGCCCAACCGGGGATGGATCAGTCCCGGGATCATCTCCCCTTCGTGCGAATCCCGGTAGAAATGACAACCCTGAACCAGGGAGGAGGCGCAATTTCCTATACCGATGAGGGCCACCTTGACCTTTCCCAAAGAATGCTCCTTTCTGAAGCTTGCAGATGAAGTACCTTTTCCTGCGTCTAATTATCAAAAGGAAGAAGAGGTGTCAACCGCAATCCTCCC
>JAZDMQ010000073.1:0-6699 GCA_043800755.1 bacterium
CCCCCTCTCCCACCTGTTCGGACCGGCCGTGCTGGTGAATTGCCAGGACCTGCCCCCGAAGAGCCCGGTGGGCCCTGAGGTCCTGAGACAGTTCCCCATCGAGGAGGGCGATATTGTTCTCATCGGGAACGCCCCTCGCACCGAGCCGGAGCGTTGTCACCTGGTGAAAGAATCGGCGGAATATCTGTTCCAGAAGAAGATCAAGATGATGGGGGTCGACGACACGGTCTTTCCCGAAGATCTGAGGTTCATCTTCAAGGACTTCAACTCCTATTTCGTCCACGATCTGATGCTCTCCCACAACATCCCGATGATCGAAGGATTGGCCAACTTGGGGGAACTCACGAGACCAAGGTTCCTTTTCTTCGGCTTTCCACCCATGATGGGAGGCCTGGAGTCCTTTCCCATTCGTGCCGTAGCCTTCGAAGAAGGGTAGCGCCTGAAGCGTGTGCAGGGGTGAAAGGAGGAGGCAATGAAATTAGGATTCACCAGCAACATCTTCGCCCAGCCCTTGAAGTCCGGCCAGATCACGCTGGCTGAGCTGCTGGCCCTGGGCAAGGAGCTCGGATTCAAGGCCATGGAAATCCGGGACGACGAGGTGGCCCTGAGCGCCCAGCAGGTGCTGGAGCTGAAGGAGAAGGCAGATGTCCTGGGGATGCAGCTCAGCTACGCCATCAAGAACGACCTTCTCACCCCGGGGGACGAGGAAAGATTTCTCCAGGCCCTGGATCGGGCCTCCCTGTTGGGGGAGTGGACGGTGATGCGCATGCTCCTGGCCCAGAGCGTCCTCAAGGGAAAGAAGGGGTATACCCGGGAGGAGCTGGGCCAGCTGATCGGGATCTCCTGCCGATATGGGGCCATGGCCAAGTCCAAGAAGGTCATCATGGCCCCGGAACATGCCCGGGATCCCCTGATGGGGGATGGGGTCAGCTACTTCGGCCTGGGGGAGTACCTGGCCGGCACCTGCCTGCTCTGCGAAGATTCATCCTCCATCAAGTTCACCTTCGACCCGGCCAACGCCACCAACACCTCCCTCTGCGCCTCCCCCAGCTGCGGGGAGGAGGTCCTGGGGTTCTTGGAGACCTTCAGGGCCCGGATCGGCCTGGTCCACTATAAGACCACCCAAGGCGGGGCCGTGCAGCCGGTGCTGGGGCCAGCTAATGTGGACCATCGCCGCCTCCTCTCCCGGCTGCACCAGACATACGCTGGGGTCTTCTGTGTGGAGATCCCGGGGAAAGAGGACCTGACCGCCACCCGGGCGGATCTGGAGCATAGCCTGAAGTTCATGGAGGGCGAGGGGCTCTTCTCCTACTTCTCTTGATGGCCCTCTGCTCTCCTTCCCTCCGCGGTGGTGTCAAGATTGAAGAAGAGAGGCCCCCGATGAAGATCCTGAGCCTTTTCCATCCCCTTTTCCAGCTCATCGCCTTCCTGGTGGGGGCGGCTAATGCCCGGATGGGCCTCACCCGCAAGGGCTTCACCTGGCAGAGGCACCGCAATCTGGGGCTGCTCTACTACGGAATGAGCGCCGCCGGCCTGATCGGCGGCCTGCTGGTCAACGACTCACTGGAAGAGGCAGGCCTGAGGCTGGATCTGGACCTTCATCTGGAGGTGGGCTTCTTCATGGTCCTCCTCTTCCTTCTGGCCGCCATCCTCGGCTTCCTGATCCATTACCGTCCCGCCCTGCGGAGGGCCCTGATGCCGATCCATAGATACCTCAATCTCGCCACCCTCCTGCTCTTCGTCTTTCAGGGAGTCACCGGGGTCTCGGCCCTGTTTCGATCCCTCCTGGCCTGAGGAGCTGCCCGGACCTTATGCACAAGGCGCGTGCGCTCAGCCCCTTTAGGATCCTCTCGTGCCTGGCCATCCTCGTCTGGGCCCTGATGATGGGCGCCCTGCTCAAGAGGAGCTTTATCTCGCCCCTCACCCACCAGGTGGACTGGAGGGGAGCCGCCACGGCCGAGGCCCAGCCCGGGGAGTCGTGGATGGGGATCTACCTCCACGATAAGAAGATCGGCTACAGCACCACCCGTTGGGAGAAGGAGGGCCTGGATATGCGATTGGTGGAGAGGACGGTCATGGAGCTGATGGTCATGGGCCAGCCCCAGTCGGTCAACCTCTCCGCCAGCTCCCTCCTCGATCCGGCCCTGAATCTGAAGTCCTTCCGCTTCCACCTCACCTCGGATCAGGTCAACTTCTCGGCGGAGGGCGAGGTCAAGGACAAGCGGATGCGAGTCCGACTGGCCGGGATCGGGGAGGAACGGGAGATCGAGATCCCCCTGCCAAGGAGCCCCTACCTCTCCTCCCATCTCCGCCTCTTCCTGAAGAGCCAGGACCTGCGGGAGGGCAGCCAATATCAGGTGGCCCTCTTCGATCCGGTCACCCTTCAGCTGGAGGACCTGAAGATCGAGGTGGGGGGGAAGGAACGCCTGCGGATCGGTGCCCAGGAGGTGGAGGCGATCAAGGTTCGGCAGACCTTCAAGGGCATCACCATCCACTCCTGGATCGATGAGGGAGGGGAGGTCCTGCGGGAGGAGAGCCCGATGGGCTTCGTGCTGGTGAAGGAAGAGAAGGAGTCCGCCATCCTGAAAGGGCGGGGCAGCGGCAAGGGAGAGGACCTCATCGCCCTCGCGGCCGTGCCTTCCTCGGTGAAGATCCCCGACCCGCGAGCCATAAGGATCCTGAGGATCCGCCTGGGGGACCTCTCCCCGGAAGGACTGGATCTGGATGGGGGTCGCCAGCGGCTGCGAGGCAATATCCTGGAGATCCAGCGAGAGGATCTCGACTTCAAGGCCCCCTCCCTGCCCATACACCAGCCCTCGCTGGAGCCCTATCTACAACCCACCCCCTTCATCCAGTCGGACCATCCCGAGCTGAGGCAAATGGCGGCCTCCATCCTCCAGGGCGAGAGCGATTCCCTGGCCGCGGCCAAAAGGCTCGCCGCCTGGGTCTTCGAGAAGATCGAGAAGAGGCCCATCCTCAGCATCCCCTCCTCCCTGGAGGTCCTCCATAGCCGAGTGGGCGACTGCAACGAGCACACCATCTTATTCGTCGGACTGGCCCGGGCGGCTGGGCTTCCCGCCAAGGTGGAGGCGGGCCTGGTCTATGCCCGGGGCAAGTTCTACTACCACGCCTGGCCCGAGGTCTATGTGGGCCGCTGGATCGCCATCGATCCTACCCTGAATCAATTCCCGGCCGATGCCACCCATGTGCGGCTGATCGAGGGGGGCCTGGAGCGGCAGACGGAGCTTCTGCGGCTGATGGGGAAGATCTCCCTGGAGATCTTGGGGTTTCAATGATCCAACTGATCAATCTGACCAAGCGCTATGGCAAGTTCCTGGCCGTGGATGCCCTCAACCTGGAGGTGGCGCCCGGGGAGATCTTCGGCTTCCTGGGGCCCAACGGGGCGGGGAAGACCACCACGGTCAAGATGATGGCCGGGCTCCTCAAGCCGACTAAAGGCTCCATCCTCTTAGCAGGGCACGATCTGGAGAAGGAGCCAAAGCCCGCCAAGTCTTCCTTCAGTTTCATTCCCGACCATCCCTTCCTCTACGAGAAGCTCACCGGGCGCGAATACCTCGGCTTCGTGGCGGCCCTCTATGGGATGGATGGCCAGCAAGGCGGGGCGAGGGCGGAGGAGCTCCTGGAATTATTCGAGCTGAGGGAGTGGGGCGACGAACTGATCGAGGGATTCTCCCACGGGATGCGACAACGATTGGTCATCTCCGGGGCCCTCATTCACCGGCCTCGGATCCTCATCGTCGACGAGCCGATGGTCGGCCTGGACCCCAAGGGGGTCCGTTTGGTGAAGGAGATCTTCAGGGAATTATCGAACCAGGGGGTCAGCCTTTTCATGTGCACCCACAGCCTGGAGATCGCCGAGGAGATGTGCCACCGCATCGCGATCCTCCAGGAGGGAAAGGTCCTGGCCCAAGGAAGCATGGGGGAGCTGCGGGAGATCTCTCAGACCGAAGGGGGGAGGCTGGAGCAGATCTTCCTCAAACTCACCGGGGCCGAGGACCTCCAGGTGGCGATCCAGGCCCTGCGGGTCTGAGGCTTATCTGTTGGAGCCACTCACAGGATCCGGGGACCGAGGAGAAAAGCCCAATGAGACTCATAGGTTGCTTGCTTGTTGGCTTGTTCGTTCTGACTCTCGCTGGATGCAGCGCGGTGTATACGGTCCAACCCATGGGGGAGAAGCCCTGTAAGACCCAGACGCAGGACTGGGAAGGAACCTGGATTCACAAGGAGGGTTCGGTCACGGTGAGAGTCATGGATGGGGAAAATGGGTGGTTGAGAATTGGATGGATCGAGCGGAAAGGAGAGGACCTGGCATCCGAGGTGCAGGACGTACAACTGTGGGAGGCTGGCAGTTGGACTTTCGCCAATGTGAAGAGCGATAGCGCTGGCGAGCCTGCGTACCTGTGGGCCGGCATCAGGCGTGACGGAAACCAGGTTATCGTCTGGCTTCCCGATGAGAAAAAGTTCAAGGTTTTAGTGGAGGAAGGGGAGCTCCCGGGGAGGATCGAACGCGGTGGCGATGTCATTTTGGACCGTCTGGAGCCCCAGCACTTGAGCATGATCACCGAGGAACGGGAAGGGGTGCTTCTTGTCTGGGGTGAACCGACCGCGTTCCTCCGATTGACCAGAGCAGGGGACTGACGCCTTTCGCGGATGAATACCTCCGCAGCATGCCGGGCTTCGCCGGCACGAAAGGCAGGCGGCCTAAAACCCTCGAGGAAGAAAAGGCCAAGGAGCGTTCATAAGGTTATTGCAAAGCATCCGCGCCCGCCCTGGCGCACTGGCCATCCTGATCGCTCGTGCCGCCCGAGAGACCGATGGCGCCGACGATCTTGCCGTCCATGACCAGCGGCACGCCGCCTTCGATCGGCACCGCGCCTTCCAGGCCCAGGATCCGGAGACCAGCCCCACCGCCCGCCACGATGTCCTGGAACATCTTGCTCGGACGCTTGAATAGCGTCGCCGTGCGCGCCTTGCCGAGCGCCACCTTCACACTGCCCGTCTGGGTGCCGTCCATCTTCTCGAAGTAGACCAGGTCGCCGCCGATGTCGGTGACGGCTACCGCCATGGTCCAGTGGTTCTTGCTCGCTTCCGCCACTGCGGCCGCCGCGACCTTCTTGGCATTCTCCAAGCCGATCGGTGCGCCATACGGATTGGGCATCTGGGCAATGGCGCTCGACGCGCCTAGGGCGAACATCAGGGTGAGCAGCAGGCTGCCAGTGAATCGTGATGACATGATGGCTCCTCCTCTGCATTAGCCGCTTTGAGTTCCCCCGCTCTGGTCGGGGGTGAAAGGCTTGCTATCGCTGAAGGCGCATCGGTCCGGCCGTCCCCTTCGCTCCCGCGTGCATTCGCTCGTGCGAGCTGGGCAGGCCGAGAACTCGCCCTCCTCGAAAAAGCTCCTCGGAGGGCTCAGACAGATCGGCCTGACTTCCCCGAGCTCTTCTCGCTCATAAGCGCACAAGGTCACTCAGGAAACGACCGGACCGGCAAGAGAAAGTGCCCCGGGCTTGCCCGAGGGCATCTGCTTTAAAGGGAAATAGGGATGTGTCCCTGATTCTCCCTGATTCTCCTCTGATTCTCCTGATTCTCCCATGTTCGCTTCGAGGAAAAATAAGTCCATTCAGAAACTACGTCCCGTCCGGCGTCTCCCGGCTACTTTGATTCTATCCATGATACCGCATGATACCTTGCCTTCATGATGAGATGCCGGCCTATACAAACCGCACCCCCACGCTTCCAAGGTGCTGAAATGCGATGCGGAAAGAGTCTCCGCTCCGCGCATCGACTGCTGCAGTCACAGCTCCTGAAAGAATGATTTCCCCCGCCTCAAGGGCAATTCCGAACGCCGCAAGTTTGTTCGCCAGCCAAGCGACAGAAGCGGCAGGGTGCCCCAACACGGCGGCACCAGCTCCGGTGCTGATTACCTCTCCATTTTTCTCAAGGACCATCCCGACGAGGCGAAGGTCGACCTCTATGACGGGGACCAGGCGGCTTCCCAGGACAAATCTTGCGCTCGAAGCATTGTCAGCAATCGTATCCGCCAGCTTGACCTTCCAGTCCCTGATCCGGCTGTCTACGATTTCAATGGCGGGCATGACCCCTTCGGTTGCCCGAAGAACATCGGCAATGGTGATCCCCGGTCCCTTCAGGGTGCTCTTGAGAATGAAAGCGACCTCTCCTTCGACCTTGGGAAGAAGAAGCTCGCCTCTGCGAAGGGGCTCCCCCTCTATGATCAGCATGTAATCCAAGAGGTGCCCATAATCCGGTTCGTTGACGCCGATAAGCTTTTGCATGGCAACAGAGGTAAGGCCCACCTTTTTCCCGACCACTCTGCGCCCCTCCGTCGTGCGGCGGATTTCCACACCGGCGAGCTGAATCGCATAAGCCTCCTCAACGGTGATGCGGGGGTATGTAACGGTAAGGGGGTCAACGGAAACTACGTTCTTTTCAGCTTTGTGCAGGTCTTGAGCGATTGCCTTAGCGTCCATCTTCTCTCACCCCTTTCCCACGTGATTCAACCGGTGTTCCCGAACGGCGCAAGCTGTAGATTCAGCGAGTGCCACATCATCCAGGCCGCGTTCGATAGTCTCGATGAGGAGGACAGAGGGCTAACTCAGGGGACGCTGGCTCTAAAGCAACTTAATAACGTGTCTCAGAACCAACGTCCCGTCCCCTTTT
>JAZDMQ010000091.1:0-5679 GCA_043800755.1 bacterium
CGCCTCCTACCAGCCCCCGGCCCCCGAACCCTGTCCCCCGTCCGCCGGCCCCCGTCCCTCGCAAATACAAAAAGGCACCCTGATCTTGTACGGAAAAGATCTATACGGTGCCTTGTCTTCTTCCCACCTCCTGCCGAGGGGCGATTCGAGCCTAGTGCCGTCGACGAGGAAATGGAGCCCTACACGGATGAACCTTACTGGAGGAAATGGCTCCCTTATGTCGTTGTATCTACCATGCACCCCCCCCCTGCCCTGTCAAGACATTTTCCCATAATGGGGCCCAATTACATCATTTTCTCATGGCTCTTTTTTCTGGCCGGGGACAAGACTCCATCGAGGGATCGGCTGCATCCATAAAAGTATTGAAACCCTTGGCCTAAAGGGATAGAATGCTATGTAAATGGTTGTGGCTCAAACCCCAATTCTTGGCAAAAGGAGAGACCTCATGTCGCCCAAGAAGACCCTTACCTTCCTCGCCCTCTGCTCAGTCCTGTTGGCCGTTCTGGCCCTGGCCTCAGCTCCAGGCAGCCATTTCACCCAGGCGATAGCCCGGGAAACCATCGCCGGCTGCGCCGAGGCCAAAGAGGCCGCTCCTGCCCCCGTCGCCCTGCCTGGGGCCGGAGAGAAGTGCTGGATCGGCAAGGAGTACTACTTCCTCTACAGCTTTGACAAGAAGCCGAAGATGGGCACGGTGATCCTGAAGATCCAGGTCTTCGATCAGGCAGGCAAGAGGGACACCTCGATGGAGATCACCGGCAACTCCGGCATGCCCTCCATGCGGGGGGCCCACGATTCAGGGGATGTGTCCTTTCAGCTCAATAAGAGGGGCGATTACCTGCTGCCCCTCAACCTGGTCATGCCCGGCGAATGGGAGGTGAGGCTGACCTTTTTCAAGGACAAGGGGGCCATCTTCTATGGGAGCCTCAAGTTCAAGGTGTAAGCTGACGGTCGCAGCCCTCTCTCTTCTCGCCCTCCTGGGGGCAGCCGATCGTGCCTCGGCCGAGAGCTACCTCTTTTATCTGGAGGCCCAGGGCGTGGCCGGATACTCCACGGAGCAGGAGAAGACCATCTATTATTCCCTGTCGCAGGAGGAAGCCATGCAGAAGCCGAGCCTGGGTTTCGATTATCTGCAGCGGTTCTCCGGGGAGGCCCGCGACTATGGGGCGCTGGCCGTCCAGGCCCGGCTGGCCTTCAATGCCACGGACGAGCCGGCCCTCGAACCCCAACTCTACAATGCCTACTTCAAATACAAGGGCGGATTTGCCGATCTCTGGATGGGCCACAATCGGCCGGCCCTGGGGCTCTCCTCCTATTTCGACAGCCATGCCCTGCTCTTGCCGACCCTGGCCATGCAGGGATTCGGCTACGATCGAGACTGGGGCATTGGGGCCTATCGCGATCTGCCCTGGGGCAACCTGGCCCTCTCGGCCACGACCAGCTCAGGGATGCCTATCTATTTCAAGGGCAATTCCCTGATCTCTGCCCGGGCCGCCAAGGGGGTCTTGAGCCGGGACAACTACACCCTGGGCCTCTCCGCTGCCTATGGGAGAAATCTGGAGACCATGGGCTATCACCTGATGGACCCCGACCCGAGGGAGTTCTATCTGGGGGGGGCGGATCTCGCCTATCTCTGGAACAATATCGAGAACCGCTTCGAGGTCCTGGCAGGCAAGAGGAGGGGCGAGAGGGCCCTGGCCCTTTTCTGGCGATTGGGGGTGAGCTTTCTCGAAGAGGGCCGATTGAAGGTCGAGGTCCAACCGACCTACTGGGAGATCGGCCAGGATTGGGACTATCAATTGGCCGGGGGGGTTTCCTTTCAGGCGACCGCAGACCTCACCCTCCGCTCCATGTATGTCTATGACCGCCAGACCAACGATCAACGGGCGATCCTGCAAGTCTATTGGTATCACCGGTTGTGATACAGATCATCCATGATGTCCGAACAACGAGGTAGGATGGATCGGTGAATCTCCTGATCCTCCCCCGAATCCAACCAAATGGGGACGAGAAATGCGAAACCTATTCCTTTCCCTGACCCTGTTGTTGGCCGCCGCTACCCAATCCTATGGCGCGGTGGGCTGTGACCTGAACGATCCGGATCGGGATGTGGCCCGTCTCTTCCCGGGTTCCACCGGCTACAAGACCAGCTACCTCAGCATTGCCCAGAAGGGAGGGGAGGGCCTGCTGGCCAAGATCGAGGAGCGCCTGGGGGACAAGTTCCATGGGCTCTACGAGACCATCGATGTCCCCTATACCCTCTACGACATTTATCAGGGCAAGCAGAAGATCGGGTACATCCACGGCGTCAACCAAAAGGGACAGTATGGCGGGATCCAGGTCTTCCTGGCCCTGGACCTGGACGGCAACATCAAGTCCTTCTACTTTCAGAAGCTCACCTCCAAATTCGGGAAGCAGTTGCGGGATGCCAAATTCGGCCAGCAATTTGTCGGCCTGTCGCTGAAGGACTTCTACGACTACGACGTCTCCTCCGGCAAGGCAACCGGCGCGGGCAGGGTGGAGCAGATCGAGAATCCCGCGCCCCAGGCCGAGGCCGACTTCCGGGCCGCCCTGCGGGCGGTCAAGAAAAACCTGATCTTGATGGATGAGTTCGTCTTCGGCAATCGCTATCTCAAACACTTCAAACCCTCCGGGGGCAGCAGATGATCAACATCTTCCAGGTGGCCTACAAGAACCTGCTCCGCAAGAAGGCCCGCAGCGGTCTCACCATCATCGGCATTGCCCTGGCTGCCTGGGTGCTGGTGAGCCTTTTGGGCTTCAACCGGGGCTACGAGTCCTCCCTGAACAAGGACATCGACAACCTGGGCTTCCAGATGCTGGTGACCGCCAAGGGCTGTCCCTATGAGGCCGCCACCCTGATGCTCAAAGGGGGCACCGGCCTGCGCTACATGAAGCAGGAAATCGCCGATTCCGTAGCTTCCCAGCCCGAGGTGGAGCAGATCACCCCGATGCTGATGCAGGCCGTATTCGACCCCAATAAGGGAGAGAGCGGAGGGATCACCGCCTATCTGGGCGTGGACCCCGCTACCTTCCCCAAGATGAAGAGCTTCTTGGAGTTCAAACAGGGCGGCTGGTTCTCCGATCCCAATGCCTTGGAGGCGGTAATGGGATACGAGGCGGCCGAGCTGGAGCAGCGGGAGGCGGGCGATCTGCTCCTCATACCGGCAAAGAATGTGGAGCTGAAGGTGGTGGGCGTCTTGAAGCGCACCGGCACCCAGGACGATGGCACCATCTTCTTGCCCTTGAAGGCCGTCCAGAAGATCTTCGGGATCAAGGACGAGCTCACCGGCATCGGGGTCAAGGTCAAGAAGGAGGCCGACATCGCCCAATTCGAAGAGAGGATGTACCGTCTACCCGATGTCCAAGTGGTGAGCCTCACCCAGGTCAAGCAGACCATCATGACCTTAGTCTCCACCGCCAAGGTGATGGTCTTCTCCATCGCCCTGATCGCCATCCTGATTGCGGTGGTGGGGGTGATTAATACCATTTTGATGTCGGTGATGGAGCGGATTCAGGAGATCGGGATCTTGAAATCGATGGGGGCCACCGCCTGGGATATCTTCAAGCTGATCTGGCTGGAGACCTTGATCTTGTGCCTGACCGGAGGCCTCATCGGGACGGCCATGGCCATGGCCACCGCCAAGCTCACCGAGATCCTGGTCCGCCAGCTCCTGCCCTATGCGCCCAGCGGCGGGCTGGTGCAGATCAACCTCGTCCTGGTGCTCTTCACCTTTGGGGTGGTCACCCTGATCGGGCTGATCAGCGGCATCTATCCCTCCTGGAAGGCCGGGCGGGTCCGTCCCCTGGACGCGATCCGGAGCCAGGTGGAATGATGGGAGCAAACGATCATCTGGCCATTGAGGCCTATCACTTGAAGAAGCTGTTCCGGCTCGGCAGCGAGGAGATCGCGGCGGTCAATGATGTGACTCTCTCGGTCAAGGAGGGCGAGTTCGTCGCCTTTATTGGACCCTCGGGCTCCGGAAAGACGACCTTGATCAATATCTTAGGCTGCCTGGATAACCCCTCCTCCGGCCAATTAGTCCTGGGGGGGCGGTCCATCTTCGACCAGGGCAAGACCCTGTCCGAGGCCAAGCTGACCAGGATCCGGCGAGAGATCTTCGGCTACATCTTCCAGAAGTTCTACCTCATCCCCACCTTGACGGTGCTGGAGAATGTGGTCCTGCCCTTCACCTTCTACAGGAAGCCGGGCGCGGAGTCAGAGGTGACAAAGGTCCTGAGGCTGTTGGGGATCGACCGCCGCCAGGGCCATCTCCCTGGCCAGATCTCGGGAGGGGAGATGCAGCGGGTGGCCATCGCCCGGGCCCTGGTCAATCGGCCCCAGATCCTCCTGGCCGATGAGCCCACCGGCAATCTGGACACCAAGAGGAGCGAGGAGATCGGCCAGATCCTGAAGGAGCTGAACCAGAAGGAGGGATTAACCATCGTCCTGGTCACCCACAATCCCTCCCTGGCCAACAGGGCGCACCGAGTCATCGAGCTGCGGGATGGCAGGATCTACCAGGGGGAAGAGCCGTGCGATCCCAAGGCTGGGTGCTCATGAGTAAGGAAAGCCTGCGCGGAAGGGCTTCTTGAGCCCTACCCTATCCTCTCAATCTTGAAGAATACCGGCCGCGCCCCATCGCTGCAACAGGAATAGATCAGTCCCTCTTTCTTGATCCAGGGGTAGCTGCCACCGAAACGCAGCCCGGTCACCTCCGGATAGATATCATGCCAGGCCCAGGTGCAAAAGCCGGCAGGCATCGCCCCGGTCTCATCCACCATAAACTCCTGTCCCTCTTCCACCCGGTCGCAATAGGCAGATTGGCTCTCGTCCACCTCCGGGAGGGGCCGGCCGTAGACCTCCTTGGAGCTCAGCTTCCTCAGCACTGTAATCTTCAATGGATGCCGCTTCGCCATCTTTTCTCTCTCCTCTCTCCGACTTGGGAATGGTTGCACCTCGGACGTCTCGTTCAACCTCTACCAGTGAGCGGTAGAGGTTGAGCCCGTCAACCAGGAAAACGGTTCGGTTCATGGTGCTACGAATAAAAAAGCCTCCGGGGGGCGAGGCGAGGGGTCAGAGGCGAGGGGCATAAGTAGCTTGCTATTCACTAATCAGGATATCGGTTGCCATCCGTGGCTTCCGTGAGCGAAGCTCGCGGCCAACGGGCGAAAAGAAAGATACCTATTTACTTACACCTGACTCCTTGGATTGTCCTATGATGTCTTTCCGACTACATCAACTAATGAGAACTCATCGAGACGGGCATTGGCGCGGGCATGCTCTATCGTCATACTGACAAGGTTGCCTTTACTGTCAAGATCGACATAGATGTTATCGCTGATCTCTTTGGTTTCGGCGACCTCATTGCCGGTAAACTCAACCAATGCCGTGTCTGTGTCGGAGAAGTATTTCACTTTCATTCTCATTACTCCTTAATACGTTCTGTCGAAGAACGCATTGTGACCCGTCTCACCATCCTCAAGCAATATCACACGCAGGTACTTTTTCATCTCTTCAATAAGTCCCCACTTCTTGATCCTGCCATCTGACTGGACCATTGTCCTGCTTGGATGGGCTATGACCTCAAGAATCCAACCGTCGTGAATTATAGCACGATCAGGGCGGTGTCGAATGTGGTCATAGTATTTCGTAGTCTTCAT
>JAZDMQ010000100.1:0-13700 GCA_043800755.1 bacterium
TTGCCCAGGTAAAGCCAGCGGATCTTCCCCTCCTTATCCAGGAGCAAGGTGGTGGGGCGGGCGACCAGGCCAAATCGGGGATGCTCCTCCCCAATGCCCAGCTTCCGGATCGCCTCGCGGGAGGAATCGCTGAGAAGGAGGAAGGGAGGATCGATGGCCTGGTCTTCTAAGCCCCCCTTCGCCTCTTTCAGATATCTCCTCTCGATGTTGTGGCCGAACTCGTCCACCAGATGCGGAGCGTCCACGCTGACCCCGATGATCTGGGCCCCCTGGGCTTGGAACTCTGGTAGTCTTCTGCGTAGGTCGGCAAACTGCCCCTGGCAGTAAGATCACCAATACCCGCGATAAAAGACCAGGGCGGTCTTATTCGCCTTCTGCAGCAGGGTATAAAGGTCAACCCGATCTCCGCGACTGTCGAGCAGGGTGAGATCCGGGATCTTCTTGCCCTCTGAGACCTGGGGGGTCATCTTCGCCCCAGACGGGCTGGGCGGGACCTGGGAACAGGAATTCAGGGACAGCAGCAGGAGGGACAAAAGAAGGAAGGGCAGGATGTGGATACTTATCCTCGGCATATCTGTTGATCCCCCCTTCGTTCGCTACGAAGCAGTCGGCTTGCGCCGGGGAGGCCTCCGTTCCGGAACCGGGGCCTTTTCTATCTTGTCTTCATTCCAGGCGGCCAAGACATAGAGCGCGCAGTAACACCTTCCGTATTCGGCGATGTCTGGGCGGCTATAGACGCAGGGGCAGATGATATCCTTATCCTCCTCCCGCACCCCGGAAGCCAGCCGGCAGGGGCAGGAGCGGTATCCGTAGCGCCTCTCGTTCTCCAGCAGCCCCTCTAAGATCCCCAGCACCAGCTCCTTGTCTTGATTGAGCTGGAGACCCTGGGACCGGGCGTAGCGGTCCAAGACGGGATAGAGCTCTTCTGCGGTCATGGTCATCGCCCTAACGCCTTTCTCAGCTTCTCCTCGTTAAACCCGACGATCACCTGGTCTCCGATGAGGATGGTGGGAAAGGTCAGGCCCGGGTTATAGCGGCCCACCTCCTCCATGATGGACTCCCGGTCCTTTCCCGGCAACAGGTCCACATCCACGAAGTCGAAGGGGACCTGGCATTCTTGCAGGTAGGCCTTGGTCCTCTTGCAGTGCATACAGGTGCTCAGGGTATAGATTTTTATCTTCTGATCCGTGGGGGACATCTGCGCTCCTCTCTCTCGCTTGCTCGCCGCTCTTACTTGCCTTTGCCTGCCCTCATCTCATGGTCGTCCCGGGCCATCTCCACCAGATCCTTCTTCAGCTCGGCCAGGCCGTACCAGGTCACATAATCGGGATTGTTGTGGAAGGCCCCCTGGAAGGTGCGCATGCGGTGTTCCAGGAACATCACATAGAGTTTCTGCTCGATGGGGGTCATCGCCTCGTAGAAGGTCAGGACATCCGGATAGGGCGGCTTTCCCGCCTGGGGCAGGATGATCCCGTCCTGGTAGAGTCCGGCCACCAGGTCGATCCCCCGGACCATCAGCCGGTCCGCCTCTTTGATCATGGCATCGGCGTTTTCCAGATTCAGGCGGGCGAAGTTGCGGCTGTGGCACCGGCTGCAGGTCGAAAGCATCCGGTCCCGCTCCTTTTGCCATTCCTCAGTACTCAGGCGTGCCACCTTCCCCGCCTTCACCACCTCGAGCCGCGGAGTGGGCTCGCCCTTCGGATCAAGGACCTGCAGGGCCTTGAGGATGGTGGTGCGATATCCCATCCACTCCAGATCCGGCTCGGGCAGGCGCAGCGCCAGAAATCCCCAGGCGGTCATCACCCGATGGTTTCCGTCCTCCATGTGGCAGGTCTGGCAGGTGGGGGCCCTTCCGCTTCCTGGGTCGGTGAAGTAGATCGCGCCGTGCTTGGACGAGGACCACATCTCCCACTGCGGGTGATCGAACCCCATGTGGCACATGCGGCAGGCCTGAGGGCTCTGGGCCTCGGCCTGGGAGAACTTATGGCGGGTGTGGCAGGAGGTGCAGGCCATCCCGTAGCGGTAGGCCTGATCGTCCTTCACGGAACGGAGGCCGATGCGGTGACATCCCCCGCATCCCTTCATCCCCTCGATAAAGGGATGGGGCTGAAAGCCGGTGGTGGGCATCGCCTCCATGGCCACCCAGGCCAGGGCGTGCTTGCCGTCCGAATATTGTTGGAACTGCCCCTCGTGGCAGCCCGAGCATAGCTCCGGGGTGGGCAGTTTCGCCTTTTCCGGGTCCTTCGCCGACTTGTGGGCCGAGCCATGGCAGCCGTCGCAGTCCAGGGCTGCGCTCATCTTGCTGGTCGCCCACTCCTTCACGATCCCGGCGGTGACCTTCTCATGGCAGAGGACGCAATTGGATTTCTTTTCGGCCCCCTGGGCAAGCCCCAGCCAGAGGCACCCTATCAGAGAGCAAGAGAGGAGAATCGCCCATCGCTTCGCCTTCATCGCCTCCTCCTTTCGCCGAATCCGAAAAAAGGATCAAGATTGAGAATCAGGTTGAGGTCGGGAACCGGCTACCCATTGCCTTCTATCTACGCCATTTTTGGACCGTCGTCAAGCAGATTTGGGCCCTAATACTCGATGCCCTTCCGGGGCCCCACCCCTTTTTGAAAGGGATGTTTGACCTGCCTCATCTCGGTGACTAAATCCGCCTGCTCTAAGATCTGGGGATCGGCCTCTCTTCCAGTCAGGATGATCTCCAGGGATCTTGGCTTCTGGCGCAAGAGATCGAGTACCTCCTCGGCCGCCAACAGGCCATAGGCAACCGCCAGGTTGATCTCATCCAGGATGAGGAGGTCAATCCCACCTCCCTGCATGGCCGAGAAGGCCCGGGCCAGCCCCTGCTGGGCGAGCCGCTTATCCTCCGCCTTCGGCTGGTTCCGATCCACCCAGCCCGACCCTCCGAAGGCCTCGATCTGGATCAAGGGATTTTCCTCCAGGGCGGCCCGTTCACCGGTCTCCCTCTCTCCCTTCAGGAATTGGATGATGAAGACCCGCAATCCCTGGCCCGAGGCCCGCAGGGCCTGGCCGAAGGCCGCAGTCGTCTTTCCCTTTCCCTCCCCGTAATAGACCTGAATCAAGCCCTGGCCTTCCATCCTCTGCCTCCGGTTTCCCCCATTTCCCCTCTACTTCCTCGGGCCTTTATGCTATAACAGGGGCGTGCCGGGCGTCAAATCCTTTTCCAGGGACATCGCATAGCAAGCAAAGGACTTCATTTGGGCAACAAGGAGGGCGACATGACCCATCGTGATCGAATCTTGGCCGCTTTACGCGGTGAGCCCCCGGATCATCTCCCCTGGGTTCCCCGGCTGCTGCTCTGGTATAATGCCCATCGGCATCAAGGCACCTTGCCCTCCAAGTACCGCGGCTTCAGCCTGAGGGAGATCGAGCGCGACTTAGGGATGGGCACCCCGGCCCGGGAGGGCAAGATATTCGAGGAAAAGCTGAAAGGAGTGGAGATCGAGACCAGGAAGAAGGGGAACGAGACCCTCACCGAGTACCGCACCCCGGTGGGCACCCTCTCCACCCTATACCGCGAGAGTGAGCAGCTGCAGGAGCAGCAGATCCAGGGCCAGGAGATCGAGCACCTGATCAAGGGCCCGGACGATTATCCGATCATGGAGTATCTGATCGAGCGGACCGAATATGTCCCCACCTTCGAGGAGTTTTCACGCTATGACCAAGAGATCGGCGAGGACGGCCTCCCCCTGGTCCTAATCGGCGATTGCCCTATGAACCGGCTCATGCGGGAGTTGGTGGGATACAACCAGGTTTTCTTCCATCTGGCCGACCACCCGGCCCAGGTGGAGTCTCTATTGGCGGCCATGGAGGAGAAGCAGCAGCAGATGTGGAAGATCGCCGCCCAATCCCCGGCGACCCTCTTTCTCTACGGCCTCCACTTCGATTCCCAGATGACGCCCCCTCCCCTCTTTCGCAAGTACTTCCTGCCCCACTTTCAGGCGTTCAACCGCCTGATGCACCAGCATGGCAAGTATGTGGCCTTCCATTCCGATGCGGATACCTCCCTGCTCCTAGACCTGCTCTTAGAGGCAGAGTACGACTGTGCGGATACCTTCACCTGCGCGCCCATGGTGAAGGTTACCCTGAAGGAGGCCCGGGCGGCCTGGGGGAAGCGCATCGCGATCTGGGGAGGGATCCCTTCCATCATCCTGGGCCCTCCCTTTTCCGAGAGGGAGTTTCTGGCCTATATGGAGGACCTCTTCCGCACCATCGCCCCGGGAGAGGCCTTCATCTTAGGGGTGGGAGACAATGTCATGCCCGAGGCCCAGATCGAAAGGGTGGCCCAGGTGAGCCGGATGGTCAAGGAGCGGGGGACATATCCCCTCCAAGCCCGGCCTGGAAAGCTTCGAGGCAGCCCATAGAGGCAGACCGGCACAGCCCGATCCGGCCGCCGCCTGAGCGACCTTGTGCGCTTATGAGCGAGCAGAGCTCGGGGAAGTCAGGCCGAGCTGTCTGAGCCCTCCGATTGGCTTTGGAGGAGGGCGAGTTCTCGGCCTGCCGAGCTCGCACGAGCGAATGCACGCGGAAGCGAAGGGGCGGCCGGAACGATGCGGCTTCGACGCCCTATTAGATGTATTCCACCGTCGCTGGCGGCTTGGGGGTCAAGTCGTAGAGGACCCGGTTGACCCCGGGGATCTTCAGGATCTCCTCGGTCATCCCGTGGAGGATCGCCCAGGGAAGTTCGGTCACCGTGGCGATTCGGGCATCGGTGCTCTCGATGCAGCGGATGACGATGATCTGCCCGAATTCCCGTCTCCCCTCCCGTATCCCGGTGGCCCGATCCTGAAGCAGGACGGCAAAGTACTGGAAGGCCCGAGTCCCTTGCAGGGCATCCTCGACGATGGTCGTCGCCCTACGCACCGTCCGCAGGCGCTCCTCCGTAACCTCGCCCACGATCCGCGTGGCCAGGGCCGGTCCTGGAAAGGGGATCCGCTCGGTGATGGCGGGGGGCAATCCCAGGCGCCGGGCCACCTCCCGCACCCCATCCTTGCGCAAGGTCTTCAAGGGCTCCAGCACCTGATAGCCGTACTCCTTCTCCGGATCGATCCCCACTTGGGCCAGGATGTTGTGCTGGCGTTTGATACCCGCCACCGTCTCCTCGATGTCGGTAAGGATGGTGCCGTGCAGCAGGAATCTGGCCCCGGACTCGGCCACCAGGCGGGAAAAGACCTTGGCATAGAAGGTGTCGGTAATGGCCTGCCGCTTCTCCTCCGGATCGGTTAGGCCTCGGAGGGCCTCCAGAAACTCCTTTCGGGCGTCAATCCGTTCCACCGGTATCCCCATTTTGGCAAAATCTTTCACCACCCGCTCCGGCTCCCCCTCTCGCATCAGGGCGTTGTCAATGAAATAGGTGACCAGGCGATCCTTAAGGGCCCGGTGCCCCAGGACAGTCACTACCGAGCTGTCCACTCCCCCGGAGAGGGCATTGATAGCCTTCCCTGCCCCCACCGCTCTAACAATCTCCTGGACCTGTTCCTCGATGAAGCGATCGTAGTCGATGCTGCCCATAATGCCTCCTTGCTCGTTAAGGGATTCGGCTCAGCCGGGTTTTGGCCCTCTTCTCCTATTCAGACCTGGCCGGCACCAAGGCCAATCCATCTGGCTTTCCACCCGAAGGGATGCGGTCCACCACCTCCAACCGATGCAGGTCGATGACCAGGACCTGATCTCCCTCCTCATCCGAGACAAAGGCCCGTTTCCCCCCGGGCTCGATGAGCAGCCCTATGGGGCGGCCTAAGGAGAAGGCCGTGGGCTTGACCCGTTTTACCTCCCTGCGGGAGGCGACCTCGAAGGCGGCGACGCTGCCTTCCTGATAACAGGAGACTAGGGCCATTTGGCCATCGGGGGTGAATCTCAGGCGGATGGGAAATCCGGGGCAGGGGAGGGTCTTGATTACCCGATCGGCCGCGACCTCGATGATGGAGAGGGTGCCCTCCTCGCGGTTGGCCACCCAGAGCTCCTTTCCATCGGGGGTCACCTCGAGCCCTTCGGGGCCCCGACCGGTGGGGATCTGCGCCAGGATTCGGCCAGCGGACAGGTCCAGGGCGGTCACTGTCCCGCTCACGATGTTGGCCGCATAGAGCTTATTCCCGTCCGGGGTGAGGGCAAGCATGTGGGTGATCTTTTGCCCGGTGGAGAGGGCTCGGCTGATCTTTCCGGTCGCCACCTCGATCTCGATGACCGCCTGATTCGCCTCGCAGGTGACATAGAGCTTTCGCCCATCCTGGCTGATGGCTAAACCATGGGGCCTCTTGTAGGGAGCCAGTTGAATCCTCTGGACTTCCTTCATGGTCTTGACATCTATGACCGAGATACTGTCTCCCGGCCCCTCGTAATTGGCAGAAAAGGCCCTTTTGCCATCAGCGGTCGCGGCCACCTCGTGGGGGCCCCGCCCGGTGGCCGCGGTGCCCTCAACCTGGACGGTTTTCAGGTTCACGAAAGAGATCGTATCCGCTGACTTGTTGGAAACAACCAGCATCGGCGGGCGAGACTTGTCTTTTGGCGTTGGGGGCTGCGAGGCACCGGATACAGGCGCGACAAGCGCGATCAAGGCAGCCAGCCCCACCACCAGGAGCATCTTGGGGTCCATCTGAGTCTCCTTGATCCGGGGATTAGCGGTAACAAAAGATACTTGTTTTCAGACTGGGTTGCAAATCAAAATTTGCAGGGCGGACTAAAAGAACCTCTTCGCAGACGAAACCCAGGAGGGACATCCGCATCAATACCAATTAAGGAGGTTCCAAAAAGGTCAAATAAGGAGCAGCAGGCCGGAAGATAGGTCGGCAGCACGTAGCAAAACCCTCAAATGAAACAGGCGAAGCCATGGCTTCGCCTGTTTCATTTGAGGGTTTTGCTACGTGCTGCCGACCTATCTTCCGGCCTGCTGCTCCTTATTTGACCTTTTTGGAACCTCCTTAATTGGTATTGATGCGGATGTCCCTCCTGGGTTTCGTCTGCGAAGAGGTTCTTTTAGTCCGCCCTGCAAATTTTGATTTGCAACCCAGTCTGAAAACAAGTATCTTTTGTTACCGCTAATCCCCGGATCAAGGAGACTCAGATGGACCCCAAGATGCTCCTGGTGGTGGGGCTGGCTGCCTTGATCGCGCTTGTCGCGCCTGTATCCGGTGCCTCGCAGCCCCCAACGCCAAAAGACAAGTCTCGCCCGCCGATGCTGGTTGTTTCCAACAAGTCAGCGGATACGATCTCTTTCGTGAACCTGAAAACCGTCCAGGTTGAGGGCACCGCGGCCACCGGGCGGGGCCCCCACGAGGTGGCCGCGACCGCTGATGGCAAAAGGGCCTTTTCTGCCAATTACGAGGGGCCGGGAGACAGTATCTCGGTCATAGATGTCAAGACCATGAAGGAAGTCCAGAGGATTCAACTGGCTCCCTACAAGAGGCCCCATGGTTTAGCCATCAGCCAGGATGGGCGAAAGCTCTATGTCACCTGCGAGGCGAATCAGGCGGTCATCGAGATCGAGGTGGCGACCGGAAAGATCAGCCGAGCCCTCTCCACCGGGCAAAAGATCACCCACATGCTTGCCCTCACCCCGGACGGGAATAAGCTCTATGCGGCCAACATCGTGAGCGGGACAGTGACCGCCCTGGACCTGTCCGCTGGCCGAATCCTGGCGCAGATCCCCACCGGTCGGGGCCCCGAAGGGCTCGAGGTGACCCCCGATGGAAAGGAGCTCTGGGTGGCCAACCGCGAGGAGGGCACCCTCTCCATCATCGAGGTCGCGGCCGATCGGGTAATCAAGACCCTCCCCTGCCCCGGATTTCCCATCCGCCTGAGATTCACCCCCGATGGCCAAATGGCCCTAGTCTCCTGTTATCAGGAAGGCAGCGTCGCCGCCTTCGAGGTCGCCTCCCGCAGGGAGGTAAAACGGGTCAAGCCCACGGCCTTCTCCTTAGGCCGCCCCATAGGGCTGCTCATCGAGCCCGGGGGGAAACGGGCCTTTGTCTCGGATGAGGAGGGAGATCAGGTCCTGGTCATCGACCTGCATCGGTTGGAGGTGGTGGACCGCATCCCTTCGGGTGGAAAGCCAGATGGATTGGCCTTGGTGCCGGCCAGGTCTGAATAGGAGAAGAGGGCCAAAACCCGGCTGAGCCGAATCCCTTAACGAGCAAGGAGGCATTATGGGCAGCATCGACTACGATCGCTTCATCGAGGAACAGGTCCAGGAGATTGTTAGAGCGGTGGGGGCAGGGAAGGCTATCAATGCCCTCTCCGGGGGAGTGGACAGCTCGGTAGTGACTGTCCTGGGGCACCGGGCCCTTAAGGATCGCCTGGTCACCTATTTCATTGACAACGCCCTGATGCGAGAGGGGGAGCCGGAGCGGGTGGTGAAAGATTTTGCCAAAATGGGGATACCGGTGGAACGGATTGACGCCCGAAAGGAGTTTCTGGAGGCCCTCCGAGGCCTAACCGATCCGGAGGAGAAGCGGCAGGCCATTACCGACACCTTCTATGCCAAGGTCTTTTCCCGCCTGGTGGCCGAGTCCGGGGCCAGATTCCTGCTGCACGGCACCATCCTTACCGACATCGAGGAGACGGTGGCGGGTATCAAACGCCAGCACAACATCCTGGCCCAAGTGGGGATCGATCCGGAGAAGGAGTACGGCTATCAGGTGCTGGAGCCCTTGAAGACCTTGCGCAAGGATGGGGTGCGGGAGGTGGCCCGGCGCCTGGGATTGCCCCCCGCCATCACCGAGCGGATCCCCTTTCCAGGACCGGCCCTGGCCACGCGGATCGTGGGCGAGGTTACGGAGGAGCGCCTGCGGACGGTGCGTAGGGCGACGACCATCGTCGAGGATGCCCTGCAAGGGACTCGGGCCTTCCAGTACTTTGCCGTCCTGCTTCAGGATCGGGCCACCGGGATACGGGAGGGGAGACGGGAATTCGGGCAGATCATCGTCATCCGCTGCATCGAGAGCACCGATGCCCGAATCGCCACGGTGACCGAACTTCCCTGGGCGATCCTCCACGGGATGACCGAGGAGATCCTGAAGATCCCCGGGGTCAACCGGGTCCTCTACGACTTGACCCCCAAGCCGCCAGCGACGGTGGAATACATCTAATAGGGCGTCGAAGCCGCATCGTTCCGGCCGCCCCTTCGCTTCCGCGTGCATTCGCTCGTGCGAGCTCGGCAGGCCGAGAACTCGCCCTCCTCCAAAGCCAATCGGAGGGCTCAGACAGCTCGGCCTGACTTCCCCGAGCTCTGCTCGCTCATAAGCGCACAAGGTCGCTCAGGCGGCGGCCGGATCGGGCTGTGCCGGTCTGCCTCTATGGGCTGCCTCGAAGCTTTCCAGGCCGGGCTTGGAGGGGATATGTCCCCCGCTCCTTGACCATCCGGCTCACCTGGGCCACCCTTTCGATCTGGGCCTCGGGCATGACATTGTCTCCCACCCCTAAGATGAAGGCCTCTCCCGGGGCGATGGTGCGGAAGAGGTCCTCCATATAGGCCAGAAACTCCCTCTCGGAAAAGGGAGGGCCCAGGATGATGGAAGGGATCCCTCCCCAGATCGCGATGCGCTTCCCCCAGGCCGCCCGGGCCTCCTTCAGGGTAACCTTCACCATGGGCGCGCAGGTGAAGGTATCCGCACAGTCGTACTCTGCCTCTAAGAGCAGGTCTAGGAGCAGGGAGGTATCCGCATCGGAATGGAAGGCCACATACTTGCCATGCTGGTGCATCAGGCGGTTGAACGCCTGAAAGTGGGGCAGGAAGTACTTGCGAAAGAGGGGAGGGGGCGTCATCTGGGAATCGAAGTGGAGGCCGTAGAGAAAGAGGGTCGCCGGGGATTGGGCGGCGATCTTCCACATCTGCTGCTGCTTCTCCTCCATGGCCGCCAATAGAGACTCCACCTGGGCCGGGTGGTCGGCCAGATGGAAGAAAACCTGGTTGTATCCCACCAACTCCCGCATGAGCCGGTTCATAGGGCAATCGCCGATTAGGACCAGGGGGAGGCCGTCCTCGCCGATCTCTTGGTCATAGCGTGAAAACTCCTCGAAGGTGGGGACATATTCGGTCCGCTCGATCAGATACTCCATGATCGGATAATCGTCCGGGCCCTTGATCAGGTGCTCGATCTCCTGGCCCTGGATCTGCTGCTCCTGCAGCTGCTCACTCTCGCGGTATAGGGTGGAGAGGGTGCCCACCGGGGTGCGGTACTCGGTGAGGGTCTCGTTCCCCTTCTTCCTGGTCTCGATCTCCACTCCTTTCAGCTTTTCCTCGAATATCTTGCCCTCCCGGGCCGGGGTGCCCATCCCTAAGTCGCGCTCGATCTCCCTCAGGCTGAAGCCGCGGTACTTGGAGGGCAAGGTGCCTTGATGCCGATGGGCATTATACCAGAGCAGCAGCCGGGGAACCCAGGGGAGATGATCCGGGGGCTCACCGCGTAAAGCGGCCAAGATTCGATCACGATGGGTCATGTCGCCCTCCTTGTTGCCCAAATGAAGTCCTTTGCTTGCTATGCGATGTCCCTGGAAAAGGATTTGACGCCCGGCACGCCCCTGTTATAGCATAAAGGCCCGAGGAAGTAGAGGGGAAATGGGGGAAACCGGAGGCAGAGGATGGAAGGCCAGGGCTTGATTCAGGTCTATTACGGGGAGGGAAAGGGAAAGACGACTGCGGCCTTCGGCCAGGCCCTGCGGGCCTCGGGCCAGGGATTGCGGGTCTTCATCATCCAATTCCTGAAGGGAGAGAGGGAGACCGGTGAACGGGCCGCCCTGGAGGAAAATCCCTTGATCCAGATCGAGGCCTTCGGAGGGTCGGGCTGGGTGGATCGGAACCAGCCGAAGGCGGAGGATAAGCGGCTCGCCCAGCAGGGGCTGGCCCGGGCCTTCTCGGCCATGCAGGGAGGTGGGATTGACCTCCTCATCCTGGATGAGATCAACCTGGCGGTTGCCTATGGCCTGTTGGCGGCCGAGGAGGTACTCGATCTCTTGCGCCAGAAGCCAAGATCCCTGGAGATCATCCTGACTGGAAGAGAGGCCGATCCCCAGATCTTAGAGCAGGCGGATTTAGTCACCGAGATGAGGCAGGTCAAACATCCCTTTCAAAAAGGGGTGGGGCCCCGGAAGGGCATCGAGTATTAGGGCCCAAATCTGCTTGACGACGGTCCAAAAATGGCGTAGATAGAAGGCAATGGGTAGCCGGTTCCCGACCTCAACCTGATTCTCAATCTTGATCCTTTTTTCGGATTCGGCGAAAGGAGGAGGCGATGAAGGCGAAGCGATGGGCGATTCTCCTCTCTTGCTCTCTGATAGGGTGCCTCTGGCTGGGGCTTGCCCAGGGGGCCGAAAAGAAATCCAATTGCGTCCTCTGCCATGAGAAGGTCACCGCCGGGATCGTGAAGGAGTGGGCGACCAGCAAGATGAGCGCAGCCCTGGACTGCGACGGCTGCCATGGCTCGGCCCACAAGTCGGCGAAGGACCCGGAAAAGGCGAAACTGCCCACCCCGGAGCTATGCTCGGGCTGCCACGAGGGGCAGTTCCAACAATATTCGGACGGCAAGCACGCCCTGGCCTGGGTGGCCATGGAGGCGATGCCCACCACCGGCTTTCAGCCCCATCCCTTTATCGAGGGGATGAAGGGATGCGGGGGATGTCACCGCATCGGCCTCCGTTCCGTGAAGGACGATCAGGCCTACCGCTACGGGATGGCCTGCACCTCCTGCCACACCCGCCATAAGTTCTCCCAGGCCGAGGCCCAGAGCCCTCAGGCCTGCCGCATGTGCCACATGGGGTTCGATCACCCGCAGTGGGAGATGTGGTCCTCGTCCAAGCACGGCGCGATCTACTTCACCGACCCAGGAAGCGGAAGGGCCCCCACCTGCCAGACCTGCCACATGGAGGACGGAAACCATCGGGTGATGACCGCCTGGGGATTTCTGGCGCTGCGCCTGCCCGAGCCGGATCTGGAGTGGATGGGATATCGCACCACCATCCTCAAGGCCCTGCAGGTCCTTGATCCGAAGGGCGAGCCCACTCCGCGGCTCGAGGTGGTGAAGGCGGGGAAGGTGGCACGCCTGAGTACTGAGGAATGGCAAAAGGAGCGGGACCGGATGCTTTCGACCTGCAGCCGGTGCCACAGCCGCAACTTCGCCCGCCTGAATCTGGAAAACGCCGATGCCATGATCAAAGAGGCGGACCGGCTGATGGTCCGGGGGATCGACCTGGTGGCCGGACTCTACCAGGACGGGATCATCCTGCCCCAGGCGGGAAAGCCGCCCTATCCGGATGTCCTGACCTTCTACGAGGCGATGACCCCCATCGAGCAGAAACTCTATGTGATGTTCCTGGAACACCGCATGCGCACCTTCCAGGGGGCCTTCCACAACAATCCCGATTATGTGACCTGGTACGGCCTGGCCGAGCTGAAGAAGGATCTGGTGGAGATGGCCCGGGACGACCATGAGATGAGGGCAGGCAAAGGCAAGTAAGAGCGGCGAGCAAGCGAGAGAGAGGAGCGCAGATGTCCCCCACGGATCAGAAGATAAAAATCTATACCCTGAGCACCTGTATGCACTGCAAGAGGACCAAGGCCTACCTGCAAGAATGCCAGGTCCCCTTCGACTTCGTGGATGTGGACCTGTTGCCGGGAAAGGACCGGGAGTCCATCATGGAGGAGGTGGGCCGCTATAACCCGGGCCTGACCTTTCCCACCATCCTCATCGGAGACCAGGTGATCGTCGGGTTTAACGAGGAGAAGCTGAGAAAGGCGTTAGGGCGATGACCATGACCGCAGAAGAGCTCTATCCCGTCTTGGACCGCTACGCCCGGTCCCAGGGTCTCCAGCTCAATCAAGACAAGGAGCTGGTGCTGGGGATCTTAGAGGGGCTGCTGGAGAACGAGAGGCGCTACGGATACCGCTCCTGCCCCTGCCGGCTGGCTTCCGGGGTGCGGGAGGAGGATAAGGATATCATCTGCCCCTGCGTCTATAGCCGCCCAGACATCGCCGAATACGGAAGGTGTTACTGCGCGCTCTATGTCTTGGCCGCCTGGAATGAAGACAAGATAGAAAAGGCCCCGGTTCCGGAACGGAGGCCTCCCCGGCGCAAGCCGACTGCTTCGTAGCGAACGAAGGGGGGATCAACAGATATGCCGAGGATAAGTATCCACATCCTGCCCTTCCTTCTTTTGTCCCTCCTGCTGCTGTCCCTGAATTCCTGTTCCCAGGTCCCGCCCAGCCCGTCTGGGGCGAAGATGACCCCCCAGGTCTCAGAGGGCAAGAAGATCCCGGATCTCACCCTGCTCGACAGTCGCGGAGATCGGGTTGACCTTTATACCCTGCTGCAGAAGGCGAATAAGACCGCCCTGGTCTTTTATCGCGGGTATTGGTGATCTTACTGCCAGGGGCAGTTTGCCGACCTACGCAGAAGACTACCAGAGTTCCAAGCCCAGGGGGCCCAGATCATCGGGGTCAGCGTGGACGCTCCGCATCTGGTGGACGAGTTCGGCCACAACATCGAGAGGAGATATCTGAAAGAGGCGAAGGGGGGCTTAGAAGACCAGGCCATCGATCCTCCCTTCCTCCTTCTCAGCGATTCCTCCCGCGAGGCGATCCGGAAGCTGGGCATTGGGGAGGAGCATCCCCGATTTGGCCTGGTCGCCCGCCCCACCACCTTGCTCCTGGATAAGGAGGGGAAGATCCGCTGGCTTTACCTGGGCAA
>JAZDMQ010000110.1:0-17805 GCA_043800755.1 bacterium
CAGCGGCCCGCCGTGTATAACGCCCTGGGAGAGATCTTCCAGCGCAAGGGAGCCTGGGAGGAGTCCATTTCCGCCTATTCGCAGGCCATTGCCTTGAATCCCAATCTGGCCTCGGCCCATGCCAACCTGGGCAGCATCTACCTCGGGCAGGGGAGGTGGGAGGCAGCCTTGGGCTCTTATGAAGAAGCAATCAACCACGATCCTAAGCTGCACGAGACCTTGCGACCCCGGATGGCCGAGGCCTGGGGTAGGCTGGGCCAAGAGCTGTGGCGGGAAGGCAAAGACCTGGAGGCCCTGAGCCGGTTGGAGAAGGCCCTCTCCTTAGAGCCAGGCAGGATATCGGATCTGAAGGCGATGGCCCAAACCTGCTATGAGCAGGGAAAGCCGGAGGCGGAGAGATACCTGGCCGCCGTTCTCTCCTTAGATCCCAATTGGGGGGAGGCCTACCTGGCCTTGGCTGATCTCTATTTGAAACAAGGGAAAACGAGAGAAGCGATGGGCAGCCTGGAGAAGGCAGTGACCATCTATCCCGATAGGGCTGAGTTGCATTATCACCTGGGGCTCCTTTACGAGAGGGAAGGACGGAAGGGAGAAGCCGCTTTGGAGCTCAAGCGGGCGGTGGAGCGAGATCCGCAACTTTCGCCCGCCTGGGCAAGGCTGGGGGAGATCGCCCTCGGCCGGGGAGGTTGGGAAGAGGCGATAAGCAACTGCGAGACGGCCATCAAGTGCGATCCTAATTTATCAAGTAATCTAATGGATGTGCTCTTCCGGGCCCATTCCCAGATGGCCCTTTCCCTCCATGAACAGGGAAAGCTGGACGCGGCCGAGAGCCATTACCTGAAGGCCCTGGTCCTTCAGGGCCCTGAGTCTTCGCTCCTATGTAATTTGGGCAATCTTTATCGTGAGAAGGGGGAGTTGAAAAAGGCCGAAGAGGCGTATCGCTCTGCCCTCCAGGCAAGCCCCGGATGGGCCAAGGCCCATATGGGACTGGCTCTCTTGGCAGAAACGCGCAAGGATTGGCAAACGGCCCTCTACGAGTGGAGGCTCTTTCTGGAGCAGGAGCCCCGAAGCGAATCGGCTGGGCAGATCAGGGAGCGGATCGAAAAGATCTCTTCTGCCCTGAATCGGGCGGGGGAAAGGCCGCGGTCAAGCCAATGAAATGAAGAAGTGACGAGAGAAACGGACAAAGGAGGTGAAGAATAAGGTGCGAAGGAGGGAGAACATGGCAGCCCCCCCTCCCCCGCCGGTGCTCAGCGACGAAGCGATGAGCCCTTGCTTTTTTTAACAGAGTAAGGGCCAGCGGTCAAGGTGATTTTGAAAGGAGAAGGATTCCATGCGACGATTGGTCCTTACGGTTCTCACTTTCTTTCTCGGTTTTTCATTAGGAAGCCAAGTCCTTTATGCGCAAGAAGCGGACCAGAAGGAAAAGGGAGCGGAGTTCGAGTTGGAAGAGGTTGTGGTGACGGCCACCAAGACCCCCACCACCGTTCGCGAGGCCCCCGCCAGCGTAACCGTCGTGACCTCCGAAGACTTGGAGAAGAAGAACGTGAAAAATCTGGACTCGGCGCTCAGGAACGAGGTGGGCCTCTTCGATCGCCGAGGGAAGGGCATGACTGAGACCGTCACCAATGTCCAGATGCGGGGGTTCGCCGGACCGGAGCGCACCCTCATCCTCTTCGATGGGCAGCCCCTCAACACCGGTTATACCGCTTCCGTGAACTGGAATGTCCTGCCGGTAGAGGATGTGGAGCGGGTCGAGATCGTGCGGGGACCCTTCTCCTCGCTTTATGGACGCTATGCCATGGGCGGGGTGATCAATGTGATTCCCAAGGTTCCGGAGAAGCTGGAGATCAAGGGCAAGGTTGGATACGGCACCGACGACACCACCCGTTACTTCTTGAGCGTCGGCGATCGGTTCCTCGATCGCATCAGCCTCTATCTCTCCTACGATCAGAACTCAACCAACGGCTATGCGCCCGAGATGGTCACCAAGACCGCCACCGCCAATACCGGGACCATTGAGGTGGACGACCCCAGGGAGATCAGGAACAAGTATGGAGACGATAATGTCTATCTGATCGGCGACAAAGGGGATAACTGGTACGACCAGCAGACCTATAGTCTCAGGGGGCGTTGGGATATTACCCAGGCCACAAAATTATCCCTGGGCTACACCCATGGCTGGTATCGGTATGGCTATGACGAATACCATGTCCGCTTGAAGACGAAGGATGGCACTAAGATCGACGACTCTGCGGGGAAATATGTCTATTTCCCCGATGACGAGGGTTATTGGCGATTCAGAGTCTCCCCCTACGATTTCCTGAACGGATCCGGGGCTCGAACCACGGAGATCTGCAATGCTTCCCTGGAGCAAAAATTCTGGGACCGGGGCCGGGTGAAATTGAGCCTTGGGCTCACCGATGAGCCGGACAACTGGTACACCCTTCCCAAGGCTGGGGCGACCTTTGAGGGTGGGCCGGGGACGGTGAGCGAAAGCCCGAACCGCATGGTTCAGTTGGAGTTGCAGTCGGACATCCCGATAGGAGAGCAGAACCTGCTCACCGCTGGAATTTCTTATAACTACGATCAAACAAGAAATAGGGAGTGGCTCTTAGAAGACTGGAACCACAAGACTTCTAAGACCGAGCTTCAATCCAAGGCAGAGGGGAAGAATAGGATCTGGGGATTCTACCTCCAGGACAAGATCGAATACCCCCCCCATTTCACCCTCTATCTAGGGGGCCGATTTGACCGCTGGAGGGCCTACGACGGGAGATCTGAGACTGTTTCCTCCACTGAGGATTACTCCCCTGCCAAGGCGGACTCCTTCTGTCCCAAATTGGCCATCGTCTATCACCCCTTCTTCGAGCCGGTGGACACCGTCTTTCGATTCGCCGCGGGCAAGGCCTTCCGTTATCCCACCGTATATGAGCTCTACCGCACTTGGCGCTCCACCTCGGGAAGCACCTATGAAGGAAACCCTGACCTGAACCCTGAGAAGACTAAGTCTTGGGAGGTTGGCGCCGATCTGATGGTTTGGAAGCGCCTGAACTTGAAGGCGACCTATTTCGAGAATTACATCGATGACCTCATCTACAATGCAACCATCTCCGATTCTCCTCTGGTGGTTCGCAAGATGAATGCCGCCAGGGGGCTGACCCGAGGAGTAGAGGCGGAGGTACGAATCCAAGCCACCTCTTTCTTGGACCTTTTTGCCAATGGCACCTATCTGAACGCCAAGATCATAGACAATCCGGACAATCCGAAATCGGAGAACCAGCAGGTTCCCTATGTCCCTCGCCACATGGCCACCCTGGGCGCGGATTTCCATTACTGGACTCTGAAGGCAAGCTTTGCTGGCCATTATGCCAGCAAGGTCTTCACCATCGACGACAATTCCGATAGGGCGACTGGGGTGCCGGGAAGCTGGGACCCCTATTGGGTTTGGGATACCAAGATCGGATGGGACTTCTGTAAGTGGGGGAATATCTCGTTCGCCGTCAACAATGTGTTCGACCGGGAATACTACCAGTCCTATCTGGCACCGGGTCGGAAGGTCTTTACGGAGTTGACCCTGAGATACTGATGATTCGAGTCCATGGACTGAGCTATCGATACCCGGGGGCCTCAACCCTGGCCCTGGAAGAAATTGATCTCCAGATTCGCCAGGGAGAGGGTGTGGTCATCACGGGGAAGACGGGGGCCGGGAAATCGACCCTGATTTACGCCCTGAACGGGCTGATCCCACATGTCCTGGGGGGGGAGAGGGAAGGGGCTGTGGAGGTGGCAGGGGTCGATCCGGCCACCTTGCCGGTCAAAGAGATGGCGCAGCAAGTGGGGATCGTCTTTCAAAACCCCGAGCATCAGATCTTCATGCTCCGGGTGTGGGACGATGTGGCGTTTGGCTGCCTCAATCGAGGCTATCCGGAGGCGATGGTGGAAAGGCGAACCAGAGAGGCGCTGGACCTGATGGGGCTCTGGGAGCTGAGAACTCGGGAGGTCTTTAAGCTCTCCGGGGGCCAAAAGCAAAGGTTGGCCATCGCTGGATCTTATGCCGTAGGTCCCAAGGTCTTCCTCTTTGAAGAACCGCTCACCGATTTGGATGAGCAGGGAAGGTTAGCCTTCCTGGACATGATTGGTACCCTCAAGGCCAGGGGCCACACGCTGATCATTGCGGAACACCAGACGGAAAAGTTAACCTCCTGGGCGGATCGGGTCATATGCCTCGAGCAAGGCAGGATCGCCTGGGAGGACCAAAGGCCTTTCTCGTTTCATCTTCCTTTCCTCCGAGAGGAGCGGGGGGCTTATCACATGGAGCCTTCCGCTCCCTCGCTCATCCAGCTGCAGGGTGTGGATGTGACCTACAAAGATGGCACTCCGGGCCTGCGGAATATCTGTCTCTCCCTCCAAAGAGGGGAGATGGCCGCCATTTGCGGACCGAACGGTAGCGGCAAGACCACCTTGCTCAAGGCGATCATGGGGATCATCCCGGTTGCCGGCGGAAAGATCGAGATATTGGGGAAAAAGGCCAATTTCAAACAACTGGTGGGCCAGGTCGCCTATCTCTTTCAGAACCCGGACGATCAACTCTTTGCCGAAAGCGTCGAGGAGGAGTTGGCCTTCGGGCCTCGAAACCTCGGTAAGAATGGTTCAAACCTGGAAGCCTATTTGGATTTATTCAAGTTGCGGGACCTTCGCAAGCGGCATCCTCTGACCCTCTCCCGGGGGGAGCGTCAGAGGCTGGCCGTGGCCTCTCTGCTCATCATGGAGCCTCAGATTCTTCTTTTGGACGAGCCGACTACCGGGTTAGATCGATCCGCCTGGATGCAGTTGATGGAGGGAGTTGAGGCCATGCATCATAGGGGGGTCACGGTCCTCTTCACCTCCCACCACAAAGAAGTGGTGGATCGGTATGCCCATCGGTTGATCCGGCTGGAGAAGGGTGAGGTGATCGATGATCAAATACTATGATCGCCGAACCTTCTTCCACGATCTGGACCCCCGGGTGAAGATCCTGTGGAGCCTGGGCCTATCCCTCCTGATTGTTATGGCGAAGGAGCCCTGGATGCTTTTCGGGCTTTTTCTCATGGCGATCCTTCCTTTGCTCTGGGTGAGCCCTCCCCTGGTGCGGATGAAGGCATTCTGGATCTTGATGGCCACTATCGTGCTGGGAACCATGATCTCCCAGGGTTTCTTCTACTACTTTCGGCCCCGGACAGCCCTCTTCACCCTTCTCCCAGAGGATTTCCCCTTGCTGGGCAGGCTCACCGGCGGGATCCGGCTCTATCGCGAGGGCCTTTTCTATGGGGCAGTGCAGTCCCTGCGCATGCTCTCCACCCTGAGCCTTGGTCTGCTCCTGGTGACTACCACCCATCCTTCCGAGCTGATATTCGGATTGACCTGGTTGAAGGTGCCTCGGGTCCTGGCCAATATGGTGACGGTGGCGGTGCGCTTTCTTCCCAACTTCTTGGAAGAGGGTAGGCGTATCCTGATGGCACAGCAGATTCGGGGGGCGGGATTACAGGGCCTGAGAGGAAGGGCCCGAAGCTTCAAGCTGATGGCCGTCCCGTTGATTATTGGGGCTTTGAAGACAGCCCGCCAACTTTCCCTGGCAGCGGAGATCAGGGGATTCCAGGGAGATTTCCCTGCGGCAAAGGCATGGAGATTCTCTCCGATGGATCGCTGGGGCCTGGCCCTCCTGGTCCTATTCCTGCTGTTCTTTCTCGGGGTATTCTTTTCCGGAGAGAATAGCGGACCGGTTCTAAAATGGGGCATCCCATGGCACTAACCTATCTCATCGCCGTCATTTGTGTCCTCCTCCTTTCGCTACTGGTACTGTTCATTGCCTATCGAAGGAAAAGACTGGAACCTTTCTCCATTTCCCAGACCATGACCCTGGCGACGTTTGCCTGTCTGCTCTATGTGGCCAGCCTGCCCTGGCGATTGGGATTGAGCCGATTTTTCCTGGGCGGTTTCTTCTTCACTATTCCCTATACGGCCATCCTCCTGGTGGGTCTGCGGATGGTACCCCGTTTCGGAACTCCCACCCTGATGGTCCTCGGGTATGGGCTGCTCTCCCAGGTGGTGGGCAGTGGAATCAATCCCCTTTGGTGGCCTGAATATCTGGCCAAGGGAGCTGTCCTGGAGGCAGTCTGTTTACTGGCAGGAGATTATGGAGTGAAGCGGACGAGCGCAGTCTGGATCGGCACCTTATACGGGGGATTGAGCTACGCCTTTTTCTACCTGGTGAGCGCCCCCTTGATATGGCACATGCATTATGACCTGTGGTTCATTGCCTGGAAGGTCATTCAGGGGATCGCGGCCGGGGCGATCGGTTCGGGGGTTATCGGTTATGATATTGCCGGCAGAGTGGAGAGAGTGGCACCCCAGGCCAGCTTTTAGTCTTCGAAGGAGCGAAAGAAATGACAATGCACAGCGAGCGCAATCCTCGCAGCGTTGGTGCGGGGTCAGCGAGCGAGTCGAGAAGTAAACGAGAATGCTTGAAGACTCCTCGCAGCTTAGCTGGGGGGAGCTTCAATCTTGCAGCGATCCTGTGGGCGAGTCGGGTCCCGACACTGATTGAGGCGGGCAAGAGGGTTCCCGAGGTACACCTGCAGATACGGAGCATTCGAGATCTGGAAGATTCGGAGCGCCGCAGGAACTTCTTTCTTTGGGTCGAGGAAAACGCTGACTTATTGCTCATTTATGCCCCCACCAATGCGACCTGGGAGGAGATGGAGGGGGAGATTGACCGGCTTTCCCGGATCGTCCCCACCGTCGCCTTCGGAAGTGATCCCCAGGTCTGGGGGTATTCCAGTGTGGACCTGAAGGTTGCGGCCCAGGTCAACGGCTATTTCGCGAGGGATGGCATTGAAAACCTCACTCAGGCCCTCCGCTACCTGGCCCATGAGGTGGGAGGCCTGAGTCTGTCCTATCGGGAACCGGAGGAGATCCCCTGGAAGGGAATCTATCACCCGGACGCGCCGGGCGGATTCTACAAGCTGGAAGACTATTGGGATTGGTACAGGAGTCGGGGATTCCGAGAAGGCAATCCGATGGTGGGTATTCTCTTCTATCGGTCGAACTGGATCAATGGAAATCTCAAGCTGGTCGATGCCATTGTCCGATCATTAGAAGAGCGCAGGATGGGGGCCACCCCCGTATTTTCCTATGGGTTTGCGAACCGTGAATTGAATGTGGCAGGCAACGATGAGACGATCGAGCTCTTTTTTATGAAGGAGGGGGCCGCGGCCATCGACCTGTTGCTCAATTTGCAGTCCTTCTTCTTGATTTCCCTACCCCGCGAGTCTGTCAGGGGAGATATCGAGGCAGGCATGCGGGCCCTGAAGAAACTCGGCGTCCCCGCCCTCAATGGCCTCGTAGCGCACTATCAAACGGAAGAGGAGTGGCGAGCCAACACGCATGGACTGATGACTTATGCCTGGTCGGTAGCGATGCCGGAGTTCGATGGGGTGATCGAGCCCCTCATCCTGGGTGCAGAATCCCGGGAGGAAGACCCCGTCACCGGGGTCACAGTGGAGCGGTACGAGCCCATAGCGGAGCGGCTCGATCATGGAATCACGAGGATCGAACGCTGGATTCGCTTGAAGAGGAAGCCAAAGGAGGAGCGAAAGGTTGCCTTGATCCTCCACAACAATCCCTGTGCCAGTGTTGAGGCGACGGTGGGAAGCGGAGCCAATCTGGATACGTTGGAAAGCGTGGCCCGCATCCTGCGGCGCCTGGCAGAGGAGGGGTATGCGATTAACGACCCTCCGGCCAGCGGGGAAGAGTTGATCAACCTGATTATGGAGAGAAAGGCCATCTCCGATTTTCGCTGGACCCCAGTGGAGGAGATCGTGGCGAAAAAAGGCTATCTATCCCTCCTTCCGGAGGAGGAGTATCGCCGTCGCTTCCAGGCCTTCTCTCCTGAGGTTCAGGCCAGTTTAGTCAAGACCTGGGGAGAACCCCCGGGAGAGGCCATGGTTTGTCAGGGGAAGATCGTGGTGACAGGCCTCTCCTTCGGAAATGCGGTGGTCTGCGTTCAACCCAAAAGGGGATGTCTGGGGGCGCGCTGCGATGGGCAAGCCTGCAAAATTCTGCACGATCCCGCCTGCCCGCCGACCCATCAGTACCTGGCTACCTATTGGTACCTGGGGGAGGTATTCGGGGCGGATGCCATTGTGCATGTGGGGACCCACGGCAATCTCGAATTCCTCCCCGGAAAATCGGTGGGACTCTCGGGGGATTGCTTCCCGGACCTGGCCATCGGAGCCATGCCGCACTTCTACCTCTACAGTGTGGACAATCCACCGGAAGGCATCATGGCCAAGCGGCGCAGCTACGCCACCCTGGTCGATTACATGACCCCGGTCATGACCGAAAGCGGAACCTACGGGGCAATCAAGGAACTGGAGGACTTTTTGGGGGAATATGAACAGGCCCGCGTCATCGATCCCTCCCGCGCCCACGCCCTGGAGCACCTCATTCTGGAGAAGATCAGGGAGTTGAATCTGCAAGGCGAGCTCCATCTCGCCCTACCGGAAAAGGAGGAGGGGCCGGAGGAGGAACATGAGCATGCCGTGGATTTCCAGGAAGTGGTGCGGGGATGTCACCTCCTCTTGAACCGCTATCGGGAAAGTCAGCGGAATCAGGGTCTGCATATCTTTGGGGCTCCCCCCGAGGGGGAGGATCGGGTAGATCTGATCGCTGCCCTTTCCCGTTTCGACTACGAGAATCAGCCCTCCCTGCGCCGAGTCGTATTCGAGCTGATGGGATTGGACTTCGAGGAGGCCGAGGCACATCCGGATACCTTCTGCGAGGTGGAGGGAAAGACCTATGGAGAGCTATTGGCTGAGGCGCAACAGATCAGCAAGGAGTTTATCCGCGCCTTCTTGAAGGAGGAAGAGGCATGTCAAAAACCCTGAATGCGGATGCCAAAACAGATGTGAGACGCTGGGAGGAAAAGGTCAAAGAGATCCTCGGACCCCGCTATCGAGGAGGAGAGAAGTCTATCCAGGGGCTGCTGGATTGGAAAGACAAGGTGAAGGATCTGGCCCAGAGGATTGAGGGTTGCCGGGCTGAGATGGATCATCTGCTGGATGGTTTCTCGGGGGGCTACATCCCGAGTGGTCCCTCGGGCTGTCCCACCCGGGGCAAAGTGGATGTGCTCCCTACCGGCAAGAACTTCTACGCCCTGGATCCCCAGAAGATCCCCAGCAAAGCGGCCTGGAGGGTAGGAAGGGTATTGGCGACCCGCCTGATCGAGCGATATGAGGCAGATATGGGCACCCTCCCTGAGAATACCGGCATGGTTTTGTTTTGCACGGATATGATGTGGACCGAGGGAGAACAGGTGGCCCAGATCCTTTACCTCTTAGGAGTGGAGCCGGTCTGGGCAGAGAGCGGGCGGGTGAGAGGCCTCCGGGTCATCCCTCTTGAGGAGCTGAATCGCCCTCGCATCGACGTCACCGTGCGCATCGGAGGGATCGTTCGCGACGCCTTTCCCTGCGTGGTGGAGCTCATCGATGAGGCGGTGCGCAAGGTTGCGTTTCTCGACGAGGCGGAGGATAGGAATTTCGTCCGCAAGCACACCTTTTCACGGATCAAGGAGCAAGATACCCCAGCGGAGAGGTTGAAGGCAGCCACCCGCATCTTCGGCAGCCGTCCGGGCACCTACGGCTCCGGGGTGAACCTGGCCGTTTACGCGAGTGCCTGGAATGAGGAGAAGGATCTCTCCGATGTCTTCATCTATTTCGGCGGCTTTGCCTATGGCAAGGATCGATATGGAGAGCCGGCCCATGAGGAGCTCATGGACAGCCTCAGCTCGGTGGATCTCACCTTCAAGAACCAGCCGACGGACGAGCATGACATCTTCGGCTGTTGCTGCCATTTCTCGTACCAGGGAGGCCTCACTGCGGCAGCCCACAGTATCTCGGGCCGCGAGGTCAAGACCTATCACGGGGACACGCGCAATCCCCGTATTCCCGAGGTCAGGGAGCTGGGGGACGAGATCAAGCGGGTGGTGCGCACCAAGCTCCTCAATCCCGCCTGGATCGAGGGCATGAAGGAACATGGATACCGGGGAGCGAGCGATATGACCAAGCGTATCGGACGGGTCTACGGCTGGCAGGCTACTACCAAGGTGGTGGACGGGTGGGTCTTTGACGACATCACCCGCACCTATGTGCTAAATGAAGAGATGCGCGAATGGTTCAAAAAGAATAATCCCTGGGCCCTGGAAGAGATTGGACGAAGACTACTGGAGGCCCAACGGCGTAACCTCTGGGATGCCGATCCGGAGGTGCTGCAGGAGCTGATGAGGGTTCAGCTGGAGCTGGAAGGAGATTTAGAGGAGAAGATGGGCGAGGTGCAGGGCGATTTTCAGGGCGGTTCGGTCGATATCTTGACGACGGAGAACGTGAAGGACTGGGGAGAGATGATGAAGGCTGTTAAGGAGAAGATCCACGGGAGGTCCCAGAAAAAATGACGTGTGGAAGCTCGGTTTACTCATTTTCAGCGATCGTCGGCCAGGAACGAATGAAGAAGGCGCTCCTTTTGAACGCCATCAATCCTAAGATTGGAGGCGTTCTCATCCGGGGGGAGAAGGGGACGGCCAAGTCCACGGCGGTACGGGCCCTGGCCAACCTTCTTCTCCAGATGGAGGTGGTGGCCAACTGCCCCTTCGGTTGCAACCCTTATGATCCGGCAGCCATGTGCTCCAATTGCCTGGAGGCCTACGAGCGGGGCGATACCTTCCCGGTCGAGCTGCGTACGGTAAGAGTGGTTACCCTTCCGGTGGGTGCTACGGAGGATCGGGTCGTGGGGACCCTCGATCTGGAGCATGCGATCAAGAAGGGGGCCAAGCGGTTCGAGCCAGGGGTGCTGGCCGAGGTGAATCGGGGGATCCTCTATGTGGACGAGGTGAACCTCCTGGAGGACCACATCGTTGATGTGTTGCTGGACTCGGCCGCCATGGGGATGAACATCGTGGAGAGGGAAGGCGTATCCTTTTCCCATCCCTCCCACTTCATCCTGGTGGGGACCATGAACCCGGAAGAGGGGGACTTGAGGCCCCAATTGTTGGACCGCTTTGGCCTCTGTGTGAACATCCAGGGAATCTTCGATCGGGAAGAGCGGATGGAGGTTGCGCGCAGGAGATTGGCCTACGAAGAGAATCCCCTTGCCTTTGGGGAGAGATTTACCCCCGAAGAGGATCGGCTGCGGGAGACAATCCGCCAGGCTCAGCTCCTGCTGCCTCGGGTGACCCTCCCTGAGCCTTTCATGGAGATGATCGTGGGCATCTCCATCGATATGGCGGTGGATGGCCACCGCTCCGACATCGTAATGGCCAAGACCGCCATGACCCTGGCTGCATTGCATGGACGGGAAACGGTGGCGGAGGAAGATGTCAAAGAGGCGGCGGCATTGGTGCTGCCTCATCGGATGAGGAGGCGGCCTTTTGAAGAGGAGCGCCTGAGCGAGGAGAAGATCCAGGAATCGATGGAGAAGACGAAGAACGAACAGCCGCCCCCTTCCAATGGGCCACCTCCAGAGGTCCCTCCTCCGGCAGAGCAGGAGCCGCCGCCTGTGGGCCCTCCCCCTCCCGAAGCGAAAGAGCAGGTCTTTGAGGCCTCCGATCCTCAAGCCCTGAAGGAAATCAACCTCCCTCGCGACCGCCGGACGCGCACCGGCGGAGGAAGGCGGGTCTCCAGCCGCACGGAGCGCAAGGCCGGCAGATATGTGAAGAGCTGCCTGCCCAAGGGAAAATGCCAGGATCTGGCCCTGGACGCTACCTTTCGGGCGGCGGCTCCCCACCAGAGACATCGCCGGGGAGAGCATGCCCTCATGATCGAGGATTCGGACATCCGGGAGAAGATCCGGGAGCGCAAGGTGGGCACCACCCTGCTCTTTGTGGTGGACGCCAGTGGCTCCATGGGGGCCCAGAGGAGGATGTCCGAGGCGAAAGGAGCCATCCTTTCGCTGCTCATGGATGCCTATCAGAAGAGAGACCGGGTGGGCATGGTGGCCTTCAAGGGCAAGGAGGCCAAGGTGCTTCTTCCTCCCACAAGGTCCGTGGAACTGGCGAAGAGGCGACTGGAGGTCCTGCCTACGGGGGGGAGGACTCCGCTCTCCCGAGCCTTCCAGGTGGCTTATGAGGTATTGGAGTTGGAAAAGAAGAAAGACCCCGACCTCTATCCCTTGATGGTGATCGTCTCCGACGGCAGACCCAATGTCTCCTTGTCCGGAAAAGACCCGTTGCAGGAGACCCTGGAGATAGCCGATCAGGTGAGACAGGCCGGGATTGCCTCCCTCTTCCTGGATGTGGAGAAGGATTTCCTGCGTCTGGGTATGGGATCCAAGATCGCAGCCGCCATGGGGGGCAAATACTATCGGCTGGAGGACCTGCGATCGGAATCGATCCTGGATATCCTGCGCCAGGAGGGAGTGGCTCATTGATTCGGCTGGAAGAGGTGACGAAATGTTACGGCAGCCTCCGCGCGGTCAAGGACCTTTCCCTCCACATCCCAAGAGGAGAGGTCTTCGGCTTTCTCGGGCCCAATGGCGCCGGCAAAACCACGACGATCCACATGATGACCACCCTGACCCGTCCCACTTCGGGCCGTATATTCATCGGTGGCTACGATTTGAGCCGGCAACCAACGCAGGCCAAAATGACCTTTGGAGTGGTGCCTCAACAGGTAAATTTGGAGAAGGGCCTGACGGTTTATCAAAACCTCGACCTTCATGGCCGGCTTTATCGATTGCCCGGAGAGAGCCGGCGGAAAAGGATTCAAGAGGTGCTGGAATATGTGGGTCTCTGGGGGGAGCAAAAGATGCAGGTTCGAAATCTGTCCGGGGGCATGGAGCGCCGACTCTTGATCGCCCGGGGGGTTCTGCATCAACCCCAGATCCTTTTTCTGGATGAGCCCACCGTGGGTCTCGATCCCCAGACCCGACGGCGCATTTGGGATATGGTTCGACAGATGCGCGAAGAAGGAGTGACCATCTTCCTTACCACTCACTACATCGAGGAAGCCGATATGCTCTGCGACCGCGTAGGGATCATCCACCAGGGCCAGATAATCGCCCTGGGCCATCCGGAAGCCCTTAAGGATCAGAAGGGCCGCTTCACCCTCGAATTTCGCAGCAATGGCCAGACGCATTGGCGTTTCTATCAGGATCGCAATAGTGCCCTGGAGGATATGGGGTCCTATCCCGGGGAAGTGAGGCTGCGAGAAACGAATCTGGAGGATGTCTTCATCAGCCTGACCGGATTTGCCATGCGAGATTAAAATGGACTTCTATATCTTCTTCTATAAAGACCTCCTGTTGCTAAAAGAACGCTTTTCCAAATTTGTCAGCTCGGCCCTGGCAGGTCCATTGTTTTACCTGGGAGCCTTCGGTTGGGGTCTCGGCCGTCGATTACAGATGGATGGCCTTTCCTATCTCGATTTCGTGGTGCCCGGCATCGTGGCTATCACGGCCATGACGGGAAGTTTCTCCGGCGTGGCGATCAATCTCAATATGAGTCGCCTCTACTTGAAGACCTTCGATGCCTATCGCACCAGTCCGGTGCACCCGATGTCGATCGTGATCGGTTATACCATAGCGGGGATCTTCAGGGGCCTGGTCTCTTCCTTGGGGGTTCTCTTCGTCGGAGTCTTATTTGGGGCCCACTTACAGGTTAAGGTGAGTTTCTTTCTCGCTTTGCTGCTTTCCACCACGGTCTTTTCTGCTTTTGGGGTTTTTGCTGCCTTGTTCGTTAACTCCCATGAGGATCTGTCTCTCTTCAATACCTTCGTGATCTTTCCCATGTCTTTCCTCTGTGGGACCTTTTTTTCAATCTCGGGGCTTCCTCACTTGCTGCGGGAGGCAATCTACCTGCTTCCGCTAACCCACTCCAGCCTGCTGCTCAGGAGTTTGGCTTTGGGTCATTCTTTCCTCTATTTGTCCGGCCTGGTGCTACTTGCTTATGCCCTGGTTTTCCTGGGGCTTGCGCGATGGGCCATCGATCGATGCTACCGGTGAGGAGTGGTGGGGAAAGAGCCTTAGGGGAGGGATCAGTTTTTGACCCAAGCTCTCCAAGGAGGGGGATGATGGAGGGAACGCAAGAATGCTGGTGGAAGAGATGGTTCTTCTGGATACTGGCCGCGATATTCCTGATCTTGCTGGCCGCGGGAGTTCCTCTCTACTTTGTTTGGAGAGTGTCTCGTGGGCACTTCTGATACCAGCGGTAAGATGGAAATCCTAACCCAGCGATACAGAGAGGGCTCAAAGGGAATGGAAAAGGCAGGCCGTGGGTTGCTGGAAGGAGGTGATGTGTGCCGATGTGCGAGGCGACCGCTTTTCTGATCACAGCTGATGGAAGGGAAAACATCTATCTGAAGGATGTGGATGTGATCCGCCCGGAGGGGAAAAAGTTGTACCTGCGTGACATCTTTGGGGAACAAAAGGAGATCGAGGCGGAGATCAAGGAGATCAATCTATTGAATCACCGGGTCCTCCTGCAGCAGAGAGTTGGGCTGAACACCACGCAGAAGAAAAGGAGTGTCAACCGGCCATGAAGGCCGGAGAGGCCGGAAGGCTTCTAATCCTGAGGTGATAGCGACCTCATGTCGCCCCTAATATCCGGGAGATAGTTGGGCTTGCGGGGAAGCAAATCCGTGCCTGGACGGTCTGGCTTCGGAGGTCGGGGACTCCTCGCCCGAGTCCTCGGCCTCGCCCTCAGGACAAGCAGGGATACCGAAGAGAGGTAAAGGAAGGCAGAGAGGTCTGCTCAAAAGGGGACTTGGGTGTAATCGAAGCCTTGAGCAAAAAGGCCTACATTAGATCATACTTCATGAATTACCTGCTTGGTAGTGAGGATCTCGTGGCGGCGGTAAGGATTCCTGATGGCCGTCTGCTCCACCAGATCGACCTTCCGCCCGAAGATCTCCTGCAACTCCGCGATCATGTCCACCCATCGCTTCACCCAGCTTCTTACTTTGTTACCTGCTTCTGTTTTCGCTTTTTCCATTCCACTTGAGACCACTCGAACCATGATGGAAGATTAAGATAAAGCTGCTGGGTCGCATCGGCGAGGATCGGCAGCTCAGCCAGCTCAAAACTTCGCTCACTCAATTGGTCGTATAAACCACCCTTACCCTTCCAGCTATATCCAATCTCAAAGGAGGAGAAAAGCTCAGTGCCAGTTAACAGGATCACCGGGCTGTTTGGTTTTCCGCGTAGTTTCTTTTTCCTTTCTGTGATCGCCAACTCGCGGATCAACCTCACTTCTAACTCCTGCAATTCGTTGTTGAGGGTGGCAAAAACCAGTGCGGCGCCGGGGAAGGCGGCTGCTAGCTCCTTCATGCGCTTTACGTCCCTGGGCTCGAACCGATTGAAGCTCTTGCACTCTGCATGAATGACATAAGTCCTTGTCTGACGCCACGTTGAAGGCTTGTACAAGCAGGTGAGGTCCGCTTCTAAGCGCTTGCTGTCCTTTTCCGCTGTATAACTGAAGAGCGGTGTAACACCCCGATCGTGAGTGCCGCCCAGCAACTTAAGCGTAAGTAAAACTGTAAAGGCCCCTTGTGCAATCGATCTAGCAAATGGCCCATGAGCCCGGTACGTCCACTTAATATCCTTTGGCGATTTCAGTGGTGGCGAGAAGTCGGATAGACAGGAACGGCACCGCAATTGGTATTCAAGTGCATTCAACTCATACCAGTTGTAACGCGTACATACGGGGCACTGAATCTTGGCGCCTAACCGTAGGGCATTCGCCTCGAGCAATCCTTCGAGAAAGCGCTCGGCATCAAAGAACAGTCCATCGGAGTCAATAACGCGTGTCAACCTGTCAAGCACAGCCTGGCGGGGCATACCAGCTTCTTTCTCTAGCTCTCCAAGCAACTCAATGACACCTCTATGAGCGAGCCACGAAGCACCGAATGTGCCGCCGAGTTGCTTTAGCAGCTGCTTCGCGATTCGCCCAGGGCCTGACAGAGACACCTTCCACCCATGCTCTCGGAACCACTCTGTCATGACTGCCTCAGCAAGAGGCAAATCGAGAAATATTAGATCTCTCTCACTGTGTGCCAAGAAGACAGGGCCGACTCTTGAAAATCGCCAATGGAAGTACCCAGTACGTCCTATTGCCGAGGATAGCTCGCGGCTCCCTTCCGGAAAGACCTCAGCCATCGGCTCTTTTGATCCGTAGAATCGAAAATTAAATTCGTTGGCATACTTAGGCTTGCCTGAGAAATCCCGAAGCATCTCAAACTTCGGATCTTGAGACCGCAGCTCTATTCTAGTCTCACCCTCAGATATTCGCCGCTCCTCTTCGTGAGAAAAGGGAAACGCGATCCCCTCAGAAGACTTCTCGCGCGCCCAAGCATCCCACAGCCGTGGGTACCCCCGGCGTAATACGAACTTTGGCTCCTTCTTGCTTTCGTCCTTGGGAATATTCAAGGACTGACAGAAATTCTTGACTGTATCCTCGCCGAGCGAACGGGACCGCTGGACAGTCGTGTAGTGAAACATTTTAGGGTTATGCCTATAGGGGCGGTAATTCTCCTCGATGAAGTCGCGGGCCAGCTTCTTTACGCTTTCTATCTCGGCAGCCTGGATCGGGATGGGAATCACATAATAACCCGCAGCTCGCAAGTTCCAATAGTCAATGATGTCTTGGGTGCTTGTCGCGTCGCACACGAACAGCTGCGCCTCTCGAAGAGGCCGTTCCTCTAGCGCCCAAGAGGTTAACCTTCTAGGGAAAAAGTTGTGCGATCTCAACAGCTCCGCGAATCGAGTCAATGTCGGGCGGACTTTCGATATGCCCGGAAGATTGGAGAAGTGTTTGTCCACAATCTGCTGCCCCTCTTTCGGGAGTGCTCCGAACACACTTGTTAGAAAGAGCCCGTAGGCCCGCGGCAACTCCGGGAACACAATCTGAAGATCGTCATTTCTCTTGTACTTGAGTTCTTTCTCGACGAAGTCCTCTATCAGCTCAATAAGACCTATCCCGTGAAGCGGTGATGCTGAGTCTTCCAAATTACCAATCAACTCGTCTGCCTTCACGAGGTCTCGATTACCTACTTGAAATGAGCGATTTGAACACATGCCGACTGGCACCACCAGATCAGGGTCGAATCCGTTCAGGTATCCATCGATAATGTCAGCGGGAAGCGGCAGACGTCGAATGCGATGAGGTTCCCACCTGGCTGGAGTACGGCGATAGGCTGGAATTATCGGGTTATAACTCCCGCCCCAAAGGAAAGTGCTCAGTGCAATTGCGCGGGAAAGTCCCGCACGGTCTGCAGGATCAACCAAAAACCCCACTCGTAATGGACGGACTCTAATGGTAATTGTTCCTGAGGCCATATTTCCCAAGCCACCTTACACTGCCAGTTACCGATATTATCATGAGTAAGAAACTATTCAGGGCACCCAGAATTCCGCCAACGATGAATCCGAGAACCAATACCGATGCGTCTATGTTACGATTCATATGGTTCTTTTCTTAGGCCTAACAGTAAGTGTTATACCGCTTTTCTCTGCCGAAACAAGCAGTTCTGCTCCAAATGACCTACTCATTTTCCCTTGGCCTATGATGACCGCGGACGGGCTGCTCGGTGCAGTCGGTCCACCTCATTTCTGCCATGTCTGGATACGCCGTCCCATTTCCTCGTTTGAAATGGTCTTGCCCTGGCCGGAGTCGTCAAGACCGCATTCGATCATTCGTTCAAACGCAAGCTCCCGCATGATCTCTTCATACGTTGCATCATCGGGCTGTGCCTGAATCACCTCGGTTATTTTTTCTTTCAC
>JAZDMQ010000132.1:0-34732 GCA_043800755.1 bacterium
TGTAGATTATGAGATCTACGGGATTCAGGATGTGATGGGTTGGGCCCCGCTGGTCGGAGGGTGCGCTGGAGACGACGGCTCGCTCAATTTCCAACCCTTACTTTTCTTCCGGGGCAAGGTATACCCTGACGCCATCGTGATTACCATCTTCTCCGGACCAGTGAAGATGGGCTATGGGTGCGGCATTGCTTATAAGCCGGTAGCCGGGAAGTGCGGTGTTGTGACCGCAGGAGATGGATTCAGAGAGATCTACGAGATTGATGGAAAGCCCGCTTTGGATGTCTGGTTTGAGTGGTCGCAGGCTCCGAGGGATGAGATTATGAAGAAGGGGGCCATGTTCCCCTACAACCAGTGGAGTCCTCTCGGCGTCCAGGAGCACCTCTATCCCGAGTGGATCTGGATCAAGGATCCTTTCCGCTTCATCAAGGAGAAGAATGGAGTGGGAGTGGGCGGTATTGTCCCGATCGGCACCACGATCCACCTGCTCGAGGTGACCCCGGACACGGTCATTGCGGACAACGTCAAGAGCCTGAAATATGCCATGGGCTATGAGGGAATCAACAAGGTGGCGGCCATGATCGGATTCAACTGCGTGGAGCGGCTGACCATCCTGCAGACCCAGGAGGGCAAGGTCTCCGAGAACTTCAAGGCGATCATGGACGCGGTGGGCAATCCCCCTGTCGTTGGCAACGCCGGGGCCTGGGGCGAGCAGATGTTCGCGCCCACCGGCAACATCGGGGCGCAGAACATGACCCTCTGCTCCCTGTTGATCGGAGATGAGCTGGTAAGCTAAAAGAAGCGGAGACTATTCCCGCTTCCGGTTTTGAATATCTGAATATCGTTTTCGCCTCCGACCTCGTCCCTCCCCCGGGGAGGGACGGGGCGATACGGTTCAGGGAGCAATTCCTGAGCCCGCCATTGCGCAAAGGAGGCCTTTCTAGGTCCAAGACTCACTCGAAAGGAGGTGAGGTGAATAGGCAAACTCGAATCGTCTCGACAACTATGGGCAACCTTCAAAATGAAAAGGAGGTTTAGGCGTGTTTGATCCAAAGGAAAAGGAAAAGAAGGAGATCCAGGAGGAGCCTGAGCTCACCCAGAGGATCTCGACCCCGACCCGGCGTGATTTTTTGAAAGGCTTGGCGATCGGCGCTGGCGGATTGGCCTTGGGCTCTCTTATGACCAGGGAGACCTCGGAGGCCATCGACCTCGAATACTTCCCCATGAAGCAGTTCAATGCCGGCCAGCCGTTCCAAACGGGCCGCGTCGCCCACGATCCCCGGGTTTGCACGGGATGCCAGACCTGTGAGATGGCCTGTGCCATGGCCAACCACCAGGAGGTGAATCCCTCCAAGTCCCGCATCAAGATCTACCGCTTCGAGCCCAGGGTCCACATCGGGATCGTCTGCCAGCAATGCGGCGATCGGCCCTGCATTAACGCCTGTCCGGTAGAGCCCGACGCTGAGGGCAGGAGGGCCCTGTACGAGAGTAAGGCAAAGTCCCTGGCCGTCAATGTGGCCCGCTGCACCAACTGCGGCAACTGCGTGGAGGCTTGCAAAAGCAGCCGCAACGGCAACATCTACCTGAATGCCAAAGGCATCCCGGATGGGTATTGCACGCTGTGCAATGGAGATCCCAAGTGCATCAAGGCATGTCCCCAGAACGCCCTGGCGAACGTCCCCCGCACCACCGACGGAAAGTACGGAAACAGGCCGGCTGCGGTTCTGGCCAAGTGGAGCATCGAGACGATCTACGGCGGTCCGAAGATGATCATTGACAACGGAATCCAAGTGAAGAAATAGGTCGGTTCCTTCCACCCGAGAAAAGGAGGTATGAGAGATGCCTGGAGGATATGCAGGTACTGTCCTGGAGGTCAATCTGACCACGGGAAAGATCACCAAAAAGCCGTTAGATATGAAAGAAGCGCAGATGTTCATCGGAGGAAGGGGCCTGGGCGCGAAATGGCTGTGGGACCGCACCAAGCCGGGCGGAAGCCCCTTTGCCCCTGATAACCCGATGTGCTTCATGTCCGGCCCGCTGAACGGCCTTCCCGCTCCGGCCACCTGCCGGCTGAACATCGTGACCAAGTCGGGATCCACCTTCCCCAAGGCGAATCCCAAGACGGCGGGGATATTGCATACGAGCTGCGGAGGCCGCTTCACCCCCGAGTTGAAGTTCGCGGGATACGACGCCATCATCGTGACCGGCGCCAGCCCCAAGCCAGTGTGTCTCGTCATCGAGGACGACAAGGTCGAGATCCGGCCAGCGGACAAGTACTGGGGGATGGGCAACTACCAATTGCAGATGACCCTGGACGAGGATTTTGGCCGGCGGTGGCGGAGCGTCTACATCGGGCCGGCCGGCGAAAACGGGGTCCGCTACGCCAATGTCATGACCGAGATCCATCGCGCCTGCGGCCGGGGCGGCTCCGGCGCGGTCATGGGCTCCAAGAAACTGAAATTCATCGTCGTCAAAGGCTCCAATTCCCTCGGCATCGAGAATATGGACCCCTGGAAGATGGCCAACATCTCGACCCACAAGAACATGATCTCCAGCACCGGCGGCTTCAGCTGGAGCGACTGGAGGCGGCTGGGAACCGGCATGGTGCTCTCCGGGGCCAGCGACTGGGGAATGGAGGCCTGCTACAACTTCAAGGAGGGCACCTACGATAAGATTGACGGAATGGACGGGGAGACGGCCATTCGCAACCTCTGGGTAGGGAGCGATGGCTGCTTCATGTGTCCCATCTCCTGCCTGCACAAGGGTATGGTGCGATCTGGAAAATTCCAGGGCATGACCCATGACGGGCCCGAGTACGAGGGCGTCATGATGGGCGCCAACTGCGGGGTGCAGGACATGGCGGGATGGCAGGCCAACATCGCCGCCGCTGACGACTACGGCCTCTGCTACATCTCCATGGGCAATATCCTGGGGTTCCTCATGGAGTGCATGGAAAAGGGCGCAATCAAGCCCGCTGACCTGGATGGCATCAACCTGAAATGGGGCGATGTGGACGCCATGCTGGCGATCCAGAAGAAGGTCGCCTACGGAAAGGGCTGCGGCAAGCTCATTGGTGAGAACCTCCGGGCCATGGTAGCCAAGTGGGGCAAGGGCTGCGAGGCCTATGCCATGGAGACCAAGGGGCAGGGATTTGCCGCCTGGAACATCAGGGTCGGAGACACGCATATGAGCTACGCCACTTCCAGCCGCGGGGCGGACCACCTCGAAAGCGGCAACATCCCCACCCAGAATCTGCGCCTGATGAACGATGCCCTCGGGGTGTGCCTGTTCCCGGTGATCTCCGGCATCAAGGCGGAGGACCTGAAGGACCTGCTCAATGCGGCCACCGGCTTCAAGCTCTCCATGGAGGATTACTGGAAGACTGCGGAGCGCATCTATACCCTGGAGCGCTCCTACAACAACCGGGAGGGCTTCACCCGGGCCGACGACAGCTTACCCGCGCGGGCATGGGAGCCCCTCACCTACGGATCCCAAAAGGGAGTCAAGCTGACTCCGGAGGGATTCAACAAGGAGCTGGACGCATACTATGCCGCCCGGGGTTGGGACAACAAGGCGGTACCCACCAAGGCCCGCATCAAGGAGTTGGGCCTGGAGGGCATCGTCGGATAGGGTATCCCTCTAATTGCCGATGCCAGATCTCAACTGAATCGAGGTGCCCCGGGGAGATTTTCCTCAGGGCACCTCCCTCAAAATATGTACCAATGGAGGGAAATTGATGAGAAAGAAATCCTTGTTCTTGTTTGGCATCGCGGTCGCCTTCTTTATGGTCGTCGGGGCCGCCTATGCAGAGATTCCCGTATATCCCGTGAAAGGGAAGGTCGTCAACGTCCTGGCCGCCTTCGACAATCCAGAAGGAGCCCTCTGCTCCATGGATGGAAAATGGCTATTCGTCTCCAATTCTGCCCTCCACGGCGATGCAAACAAGCCCTTCGGCTGGGTGGAAGGTGGCGGCAGCATCAGCCGGTGTGAAATCGGGCCCAATGGCGAGCTAAAGATGGACAGCCGCATCTTCATCAAGGACCTGACCGGCCCCTTGGGGATGGCGGTCCTGAATGTGAATACCAACAAATTCCCGCGTGGCACCATCTTCGCCACGGCGGGCTCCGGTCCCATGGCCCTGCCCGATGGGACCCCCATCACCGATCCCAAAAGACATAAGCCCAAGCTCCTTGCCTTCGACCCGGACAGCGGGAAGATCTTAGGCGAGATCAAGCTCTGCGCCAATTCCATCTTCGCGAAGATCAACGGAGCGCCGCTCATCCTGGTGAACGCCCTGGCCTTCGACAAGAAGGGCAACCTCTACATCGTCGACACCGGCTTCGGATATGATACCTACAAGCCCGCCTTCCCCTACAAGGGTGGGGTGTGGAAGATCCCGGTGGAGAGCATCGATGCCCTGGCCGAGGGCAAGACCCCTGCCAGCCTACCCCAGTTTATCTTCAACCAGAGCTGGCCGGATGGCGTTGAGGTCTCCCCCATCACCGGGAAGGTCTGGTACAACACCGTCATGCCCCCCAACGATGCGGATCCCTTCAAGGGGGCCTATTGGGCGGTCGACGATTCGGATTTCAAGATGGGCGCTCAGCCCGCCCCCCTGGCGAAGGGCTTGGGACGGCTGGATGGCCTGGATTTCACCGTGAGAGGCACCTGCCTCCAGACGGAGATCAGTGGCTCCCCCAACAGCATCGTGGTCACCCCCTTGGGCGGAGGACCGTATAGATTGGCCCTGGAGCCGGACACGGTGCTGAGCGGACCGGCCGACATTGACATCAAGACCCTGGCGGATGGAAGCTACCTGGTCTTCGTGCCGGAGCTGACGGCCCTCGATCCCACCCCGTGGGACGATGAAGTGACGGTCATCTGGCTCCCCGCCAACTTCGACCAACCCTGAGATAGACCTCGACTCCTCTCCTTCCCGAACAAGAGGCCCCGAGAACCCCTCGGGGCCTCTTGTTTTATCTCCTCTCCCAGATCCTTTCCCGCGCCTGCAACAAGATGATTCCCCCCATGATCGTCCCTGCCCCCACCAATTGTTGGAGGCTCAATCGCTCGGAGAGGAAGGCCATGGCCAGGAGGAGGGTGACCACCGGCTCCAGAGTGCTGATGATGGCGGACTGGGAGGCCCCAATCCGCTCCAGGCCGGAAAAGAAGGTGAGCACCGAGATGACCGTGCAAAGCAAGGCCATGATGGCGATGAGGGCCCAGGCCTTGGCCGGCATGTGGAAGCTAAGGCGCCGGAGGGCCAGGCCGTAGACGATAAATTGAGCCGACCCAAAGGTAATGACCCATAGGCTCACCACCCGGGGAGGATACCGGGCCAGGATCTTGCTTCCCAGAACGATGTAAAGGGAATAGGCCATCCCTGATGCTAATGGCAAGAGGCACCAGAGGAGATTTCCCTCTCGCTGGGAGGCCCAGACCATCAGGGTCCCCCCGCCGACGGCCAGGAAGAGGGCCACGAGCTTCCGCAGCCCCAGCGATTCCCGAAGGAGCCAGACCGAGAGGAGGGTGGCCAGCGTAGGGTAGGAGGAGAAGAAGATCATCTGGGTGAGCGAGGCGGAGATGTGGAGCAGGGCAGTGAAGAAACAGAGGGCAGTGACCCCAAACCCCAGGCCGCCCATGAGAGCGAGCCGAAGCAGGTCTTTGGGTCCGACCCTCGGATAAGAACGCTGGATCAGGATGATGGCCCACAGAAAGATAGAGGCCAGGCTGAGGCGAAAGGCCAGGAGGCTCTCGATGTTGACCCCGAGGGAGAGGGCCACCTTGCCCCAGATAGGGGTGGAGCCGAAGGCGGCAGCAGAGGTGGCGACCAGGAGAATCCCCCTCCCCCTTGCGGAAAGGGCCATCTTAGACAGAGGCCCCGATAAGCCGGCGGAGGGCCTCCAGATATTTGTCCCGGGTCTTCTCGATGATCTCAGGGGGAAGCTGCGGGGCGGGGGGCCTCTTGGGCCAGTTCAGGGAAAGGAGATAGTCTCTCAAGAATTGCTTGTCAAAGCTGGGCTGAGGGCCCCCAGGCCGGTATTGATCTTTCGGCCAGAAACGGGAGGAATCCGGGGTGAGCACCTCGTCGATGAGGATCAGCCTTCCGTCCAGCAGGCCCATCTCGAATTTGGTATCGGCGATGATGATCCCCTTCGCATCGGCGATCCCCCGGGCCCTTTCATAGATCCGGATACTCACCTCTCGCACCTTCTCTGTCCGCTCGCCTCCCAGGAGGCGCTTCACCTCGGCAAAGGTGATGTTCTCGTCGTGGGTCCCCATCTGCGCCTTGCTGGCCGGCGTGAAGATGGGCGCAGGGAGGGGTGAGGACTCCTGGAGGCCTGGGGGCAGCTTGACGCCCGAGGTCTCCCCTGCCTCCTGGTATTCCCTCCAACCCGATCCGGACAGGTAACCTCGCACCACACATTCCACCGGCAAGGGCTGGGCCTTCTTCACCAGCATGCTCCGCCCCTCCAGGACCTCGGCATATTCCTGGCAGGGGGCGGGGAAATCCTTCACCTCCGTGGCCAGCAGGTGATTCTCGATGAGGTCCTCCATCTGCTGAAACCAGTAGAGGGAGAGCTGGGTAAGGATGCGGCCTTTGTCCGGGATCGGGTCGGGCATCACCACATCGAAGGCGGAGATGCGGTCCGAGGCCACGATCAGAAGGGCATCATCCAGGTCATAGATGTCCCGGACCTTGCCCCTGCCCCGGAGACGCAGCTTGGGCAGATGGGTTTCAAAGATAGCGGTGGTGGAGGACAATCTCTCTCTTCTCCTTATCCTTCCTTCTTCGAGTTGCCTTCTTTCGTTTCCTTCGTCTCGCCCTCAGAGACCTTATTCGGGGTCACATCGATGGCATCCTTGCCTGCAATGGCGTCTTTGAAGCCTCGGATCGCCTTCCCCATTCCCGATCCGATCTGCGGCAGCTTTCCGGCCCCGAAGACGAGCAATACGATCACCAGGACAACCAGGAGTTCCGTCATGCCAATTCCAGGAATCAATTTTTCGCCCTCCAATTGAGATTTCCCATTGAATTCAACTCACCAGAAAACGAGAGGAATCATGCCATCATCCCCCCGAATTGTCAATCAAAAACCCCGCCTCTGCCATCTGCGATCTCAGCCATACAGGGTGCGTTCGTCCCCCACCCGGCGGGTGAGCTTGATCTCATCGAAATGCTCCAGCAGGGGGATGGCCCATTTGCGGGAGATGCCCAGCAGATCCTTGAATTCCGAGACCGAGATGGAGGGGCGTTGCCGCAAGAGATCCAGGAGCATCCCCTTGGCCTTCTCATAACTCTCCCGGTGGAAGAGGAGGTCCCCTTTGATGACCATCAGCGTCCCTTCATCGATCAGCAGGCGGATCAGGTCCGTGGCCCGTCTCTGATCTTTGCTCCTATTGCCCACCACTTCGCCGAGGGAAGGGGGCTGAAAGCCCGCCTCCTGATAGGCCTTCTCCAAGGCCGACTTGATCTCCTCCTCTGCGGCCCCGATCTGGGGGCGATGGGAGGCCAAGCGGACCTTCGCCCTTGCTATGGCAATCTCCCCATCCTCCTTCAGATCGTTCAGGACCTTCTGAAAGAGGGCCATTCCTGGGGGAGGAGAGAGCTTGCCCCGCAGCTCCTCCTGCATCATCCCCTCCTTCAATGGCTCCTGCTGATGGAAGAGAGCAAGCTGGTGAAGGACCTGTTCCCGGATTCGGCGATAGCTCTCGCGGTGCAGATAGCCCTCCTCCTTCTCCTTGAGGAGGATGATCCTTCCCTCCAGGATCAGCCTCTGCAGATGGGTCGTTAGAGTCTCCCGATCCATTCCGATGGCCGGGACCAGGGCAGAGAGGGAAAGGGGACGGGAGGCCGAAGAGCGGAGCACCTCTTCCAGCCTCTGCCCCGGATCCCCTTCCCACATGCGTCTCAAGGCTTCGAGGGTCTGAGGATGGCCCCGCCGATGCCGTGCCGGATCGCAGTCCAGAATCTGCCCTCCCCCGATGGTGATGGCCGGAGAGTAGCTGCGGAGGACAAACCGATCCCCGGGCAAGGGGGCAACCGGGGCCTCCAATCTGATCTGCAGGAAGGTCTCCTCTCCCGGGGCGATCTCCTGTGCCTCCAGGGGAATGATCCGGGCCAGGACCTCGGCGGTGCCCGAATGAAAACGCACGCGGGAGCGGACCTTCAGCGGACGCGGTGAGGACTTAAGATGAATGAAGCGGATGTCCAACAGGGAGGTGGGGCGGAGCTGGCCGGGGAGGCTGAGGACATCGCCGCGGCTCACCTGAGCCAGTTCGATATTGGGAAGGTTGACTGCGGTCCGCTGTCCGGCGCAGGCCTGCTCCACCGAGCGATTGTGGACCTGAAGGCGGCGGACCCGCGTTGCAAGGCTTCCGGGGTAGATCTGCACCTCCTCACCCACCTGGATGCAGCCGGAGAGGAGGGTCCCGGTAACCACGGTGCCGAAGCCTTTGATGGTGAAGGCCCGGTCAATCGGCAGGCGGAAGATCCCGGCGGCTGGCCGCCCCTCCAGGGAGGAAGCCAGGGCAGCGAGGGCCGAGGTCAGTTCCGGCAAGCCCTCCCTGGTGACCGCAGAGCAGGGGATGATAGGAGAGCCCTCCATGAAGGTGCCCTTCAGGAAAACCTCCACCTCGCCCCTCACCATCTGCAGCCATTCGGCATCGACCAGGTCCGATTTGGTGATCGCCACTAGACCCTTCCTGATCTGGAGCAGCTGGCAGATGTCCAGATGCTCCTTCGTCTGGGGCATGATCCCCTCGTCCGCGGCGATAACGAGGAGGGCCAGGTCGATCCCCCCCACCCCGGCGAGCATGGTCTTCACGAATCGCTCGTGGCCCGGCACATCCACGATCCCGATCTCCAGATCCCCGGGAAGGGACAGGTTGGCGAATCCCAGCTCGATGGAGATCCCCCGCTCCTTCTCCTCCTTGAGGCGATCGGTATCGATGCCGGTGAGGGCCTTGACCAGGGCAGTCTTGCCATGATCCACATGGCCCGCCGTTCCCAAAATCACATGCCTCGCCACAGGCGCACCCTCCTGACGGCTTATCTATCTAACTACAGGTGGAATATAGCACGAAGGAACCTTCATTCGAAAGACCCTTGTCGGAGAAATCTGATTGACCTCACTTTCTTTATCGCCTATTCTATCAGCTAAGCCTGAAGTCTGAGAGTGGGATTGAAGAGGAGGTGGAGGGATGAATCCAAAGATGAGGATCGCCATCTTGCTTGCCATCATCAATTTCCTGGGGGCCATCTGGCCGGTGACTTTCTGGGTCAACCGCATCCGGCCTTTCGTCTTCGGTCTCCCCTTCTTTCTCTTCTGGACCTTCATTTGGATGCTCGTCTGCTTCCTCAATCTGGTCTTCTGCTACCTCCTGATTGGGAGGAAGGAGGGAGAGAGGTCATGACCAGCATCAGCCTCTGGATCATCCTGGGCTGGCTCATCCTCTCCACCGTGGTGGGGGTCATGGCCGGGGTGAAGCGGAAGTTCTCCATGGAGGAGTGGTTCGTAGGACAGCGGGGCTTCGGCCTGATCCTCTTTTATGTGGTGGCCGCGGCCGAGATCTATAGCGCTTTCGCCTTCCTGGGCCTGGCTGGGTGGGCCTACAAGTTCGGCGCCCCCATCTTTTATGCCCCCATGTATAATGTCCTGGCCTACACCCTCTTTTTCTTCATCGGCCCCCTGATCTGGAGATATGGCAAGGCCCACGGGTATGTGACCCAGCCCGATTTCTTCATCCACCGCTACCAGTCCCCCTCCCTGGGGGTGGTGGTGGCGATCATCGGCTTCCTCTTCACCATCCCCTACCTGCAGCTCCAGATCATGGGGACCGGCATGATCATCCAGCTCGCCAGCGGCGGGGCGATCAATTGGCAGGCCGCGGTCATCGTCTCCTCACTGGCGTCCATCATCTTCGTCACCGTCAGCGGCCTGCGTGGGATTGCCTGGACCAATCTGCTGCAGGCCATCCTCATGCTGGTAATCATGTTCGCAGTGGGAATCCTCTTTCCGCAGAAGTTCTTCGGGGGGGTGGGGCAGATGTTCCAGCGGCTGGCCGAGGTCAGCCCCCAGCATCTGATCCTGCCGGGAAAGTCAGGGGCCATGGGATTGGGATGGTATACCAGCACCATCTTGATGTCGGCCCTGGGCTTCTGGATGTGGCCCCACCTCTTTCTCACCACCTACTCGGCCAAGAGCACCCAGATCATCCGCCGGAATGCCGTGATCCTTCCCCTCTTCGCCCTCGCCTTGATCCCGGTCATCATCGTGGGCTACACTTGTTTTTTGGTGGTGCCGGGGCTGAAGGAGCCGGACCACGCCATGCTCATCACCCTGACCCGCTTTTTCCCCCCCTGGATGGCGGGCCTGGTGGGGGCCGGAGGGACGGCGGCCGCCATCTCCACCTCCTCCGCCCTCACCCTCTCCGCCTGCACCCTCTTTGCGCGCAACATCTATCAGCGGGGAATGAATCCCAAGGCCAACGATGATCAGGCCGCCCACCTGGCCCGCTGGCTGGTGCCCGTGGTGACGGCCGCCGCAGTGGCCCTCACCTTTCTGCGGCCCAAGATGCTGGTGGCCCTGCTCCTCCTCGGATACTCCGGCATCACCCAGTTCTTCCCCGGGGTCATCTTAGGACTCTTCTGGAAGCGGGCGACCAAGGCCGGGGTCTGTGCCGGGATGATTGCGGGGATCGGGACGCTGCTTCTCATCAATTATGGGCTCAAGGCGTCCTCCCCTTATGGGCTCTTCTTCGGCTTCTGGGGCCTGCTGGTCAATCTGGCCGTCTGCCTCCTAGTCACCCTCTGCACTAGTCCTCCTCCCAAAGAGGCCCTGGACCGCTTCTACGCCGCCAAGTGAGCGGCGCTGGCCTTACTTGATCTCGGCGACTCCGTTGCCCGGGCTCGACCATTTCTCGTAGACCTTGGGATCATGGCCGGGCACGATCAGATCGGGCGATGAGGCAACCTCTTTGATCCTCTCCAGGGTCTTATACGCGTCGAAGCTGCACTGACCGGTCCCGATGGGGGTCATGGTGTCGATGTTCTCAAACATATAAACGATGTCAGACGCCAGTACGGCCGTCCCGGAGGCGGTGTTGACCGAGACCCATTGGAATCCGTAGGTATGCTTCCCTCCCAGGTAACACTTGATCCCGGGGATGATCTCCTTGTCGCCTTCGATCAGCTTCACTCGTCCGTCCCAGTTCCAATTCACCAGGGCCAGGACATCCTCTCTATTCAAACCGATCTTCCCAAAGTTGCTCTGAGCCGCCTCTCCGGCTGCGAACTCCAGCTCATCCTTCTGCATCCAGATGGTCGCCTTGGGATTGAAGTTCTTGATGTTTCCGGCGTGGTCCCAGTGGGCATGGGTGAGGAGGATGTCGGTGACCTCCGCCGGGTTCAGGCCGATCTTGGGAAGCAACTTGTCCGTCCGGGTCCAGTCCTTGATGCCCCACTTGGTGACGAATTTCTCATCGGAGAATCCCGTGTCCACCACGATGACCCGGCCATTCCCCGCGATGACCCAAAAGGACCAGTCCAGGGTCATCTTTTCCCCGGGAGTCCCCAGATTGAAGAGGTAGCTCCGATCATAGCCCTCCATCGTTCCGTAGTGAATGGCATAGACCTGGTATTGAGGTTTGCAGGCATGGGCTGCCCAGGTGGGACTGAGGGTCCCCACCATCAGGGAGAGAGAGAACAACGCCAGCACCAACCATAGCTTCCTCATCTTCGCTCCTTTCCGAAAGGGTTGTTTGTTCCCAGGTACAATAGTACGAGCTGGCTACTGTTTTAGGACAGCGCCCTCGATTTGTCAACCTGCTAATCTAAACCAACTCGCTTCAAGTTCTGCAACTCTTCATAGACCTTTCGAGTAAAGGGAACCTCTATTCCCAACGATTGGCCCAGGCGCAATATGGTCCCCCCAAACAGGTCACGCTCATCCGCCTGGCCCGCTTGTTCGAAATCTCTCTGCAAAGAGGTCTTGGCACCGTAAGGAAAGCCCCTCGCCCGGCGAAACGAATCCTCCACCATGGTGGGAGGTAATTGCACCCCCTTGCCTTCAGCCAACCGATCGATTTCCCTCATGATGCCCAACACATAATCACTCAGCTCCTGCGATTCGATCACCTGGCCGATCGTCCGGTCAAAACGGGCGGTGACCAATCCGAAGGAGGCGATGAAGACGAACTTCTCCCAAATCGCCGGGAAGGGATCATCGACCCACTCATGCCTTATGCCGCCTCTCTCGAATAGGTGAAGTACATCCTGAGGAAGATGGTCCCGGTGTCGGGGATCTTTTCCCAACAAGATCTTGCAGTCTCCGCCCGTCTGCACCACCTTGCCGGGGCGCTCAATGTGCGCGGCGATATAGACACAAGCCGGAAGGACGAAGCCCTGCGAGATGATCGCCCTCGTTCTCTCGTAGATATCAACGCCATTCAACAAAGGTACGATCAAGGTCTCTTCGGTGATCACCTGGTTGATCTCTTTGAGTATCTGCGTCAAATCGAACGCCTTCACACACAGCAGACACAAGTCCAGTGCAGGCAAATCTGTGGCTCTGTCCGTTGCCAAGGTGGGTCGGCAGATGAATTCCCCTTCAGCGACCGTGTTTACCATCAGACCCGTCTCACGGATCTCATCCAGATGGGCGCCCCGGGCAAGGAAGTAGATCTGTGTCGATTGCTCGGAGGCTGCCATCCGGCATAGCTTGCCCCCCAAATATCCTCCCACTCCCCCCACCCCGATTACGCCAATACGATCCATGATGGTGTCGATCTCCTATCCTGTCCCTCCCACAGCCCCTAAGGCCGTTCTACCACGAGGCAGGAAGACTGTCAATGATCGATCGGCAAGAGTCGGCTGACTGTGCAGGTCCCTCCAGAACACCGAGAAGCCTTGGATTGCACGCCGCAATCACCCTTCAATCCGCATCCCGCGCAGCTTCCGCATATTTCTCCCCCAGATCCAACGCACCAGGGCAGGACTAATTCGCTGCAAGAGCCACTGAGATCTTGCAAATCCAGTCACCACGATGGTCGTTCGGTTACGCTCCACGCCGCGCAGGATCTTTTGGGCGCATATCTCGGGCGCCATCGCTTTGGGCAGAGCGGCGGAGGCTTTTTGACCATCGATCTTGATCAATTTCGAGGTATGCAAGATAGGGGTATCAATAATTCCCGGGCAGACCACGCTCACCCGCACCCCCAGGTCCGCCCCCTCGATCCGCAGGGCATGAGAAAGGCCCACCACGCCATGTTTGCTCGCCGTGTAGGAAATGACCCCCGTGACCGGGACTATCCCAGCCAGAGAGGCGGTATTGATGATGTGCCCGAAGCCCTGTCTCACCATGGCCGGATAGGCCGCCGCCACCCCGTTCACCACCCCGTAGAGATTGATGTCGATCACCCGGCGCCAATCTTCGTAGGAAAAGTCTTGGGCCTCGCCAAATATCCCGATGCCCGCGTTGTTGAAGAGGTAATCCAGCCGGCCATGCTCCGCGGTCGCATCATCCACCATTCTCTTGACCGCTGCGAAATCAGAGACATCCAGCTTGACCGCCCTCGCCCGCCCGCCCGCTTTCTTGATGGCCTCGACGGCCTCATCGAGCAAGGGGCCATTTAGGTCGGCCATGATCAGGTACGCCCCGCGCCTCGCCATTTCCTCGGAAAGCACCTTGCCGATGCCGGAGGCAGCCCCGGTCACAATGACGATCTTTCCCGAAAAAATGTCCACTCTCCCTTACCCCCGTTCTTGAAGGTCCGATTCCGCAGCTCGTAATCGTTCAGCCAGAAAGACGCGGAACGCTGATCTCTTTGCCCAATCTCTACCGGCTTATGCCCAACGGTAATCCACATACCGCGATGCAACAGGATTGTCAATCGTAATTATCAAGAGAAACGCACGGAAGATGACACCCTTTCATGGAAATGCCCCCCTCTGTCCCCGGACCGACACCGGGCTCGAGGGCTCAGCCAATAGAGGCAGCCCATAGAAACATCTTGACTTGAAATTGTGGGTGGGGTAACTTGGTTTTAATTAGAGTGTCTCTTCCGAAAAGGCTGAAGGTATCAACCGGTTTTCGTCGGAAACCAAAAGGATGAAATTGGCCCTTTTCCAGGGTGAAAAAGAGCCCGTGCGGTCGTCTCAGACCGAGGGGCTTTTTTTGTTTGCGCGGGGAGGAGAGAAAAAGTGAGGAATTATCAGAGGATCTCTCATTTGGTGTTGGCTCTGACGATCATCCTGTTGGCCCTCCTTCCCACGGCGGGATTCTCCCAGGGTCAGGTCACGATATCCGATTTCACGGTCCTCGACTGGTTCAAAGCGGTCAAGCTGACCTGGAAGGCAGCGGCCCCTTCGGGCACTGAAGCGGTCTTCGAGATCTATCGCAGCGATAAGGAAACGGGATCTTATGTGCTGGTGCAAGAGGTCAGATTGGGCGACAAGGAATTCATTGATGTCATTACCAAAACCTATTCCTTCCTGGACAAGAAGTGTGAGCCCGGCCGCAGTTATTACTATAAGCTGGCGCTGCGAGGGACTGATCAGGCCTTCGGCCCCTTCCGAGGGCTCGCCTCCGGGGCCCCTCCCGGCACTTGATGGTGGGGTGGGGGCAGGCTCGATTGGAGTCTCCTCCGAGGAGGGACCAAGTCGGCTCTAAACCGCATTCGGGGAAAGGGGGTGATGGAGAACGAGACTGGTTCGTCAAGGGATGAGTTGCAATCTTCGTTAGTCAAGGGGGAGGAAGAGCATGAAAAAGGCGATTTTCCTGGCAGGATTGGTTCTGTTGATGGGGGCCACCCTGGCCTTCGCGGGGCCCACCGTCTCCATCGTGAAGTCGGACAATCACGAACTCTCCGGGGAGCAATGGAACTTCTCCATGTACGATTTCGGCAAGCGATGGGAGACCACCTGGACCCCTGAGAGCGAGGCCTACATCGAGAAAATGGTGCGTCAGGCCGTGGACCTAGCCGGTGGCCTGCCGGTGAAGGCCGGCGACAGCGTCTGCATCAAGGTAAACCTGGTGCAGGATGCCTGGTATGTCCTTTCCATGGAGCTGACCAAGAACGACATCGACCCGGTGAAATATCCGGTCCCCGACCAGAAAAGTATCAATCACCTGATGCAGTCGATCCTCACCGATGCCCGGGTGGCCAAGGCGGTCTGCAAGATCGCCCAGGAGAAGGGCGCCAAGAGCGTCGCCATCTTAGAGGGGCCCAACGCGGGGCTGACGGCCGCCTACTACCTGGTCTACGGATACAAGGATTGGGCGACCAAGATGGGGGTCAAGCTGCTCGATCCGGATGTCAACTGCACCCTGGGCACCTACAAGCCAAAGACCAAGAGTCCGGCCCTGCCCGAGTACGTCCTTCCCAACGAGTGGGTCAACGCCAATTGCCGGATCTCCATCGGCAAGATGAAGACCCATGACAACTCCGGAATCAGCCTGACCCTCAAGAATGTGGCAGTGGGCATCGTCCCCCGCTCCGTCTATGGGGCGATCAAGCTGGGTCTGCCCCACGGTAACATGCACCATGTGGTGGCCGATGTGAACTCCATCTGCCCTGCCACCTTCTCCATCGTGGATGGCCTGTGGGGCATGGATGGATGGGGGGCCTTCCATGGACGACCGGTCCCCTCGGACCTCATCATTGCCGGCAAAGACGGAGTAGCGGTGGATGGCGTAGGTGCCATGTGCATGGGGACCCTGCCCTGGATCTATGGAGGCATACGGGAGTGCAAGAATGCCGGGATCGGAACCTATGACAACATCAATGTCGTAGGGACCAAGCTGGAGGATGCGGTGATCATCTATATGCCGGTACCTCCGGGCAAGCATCCCGACTCCAGCGCCTCCGGGGTGCTCGGCTGGCGTTAGTCCTTAGGCCTTAGAGGCCAATCCGCTGCAAAAAGGGGCTGCTTATTGCAGCCCCTTTTCATTTCCGCCCTAAGACCGCCTATCGGCAGGAAGGGGAAGGGAGGGGAAAGGGGTCACATTCTTCATCTGTCATTTGAAATCCCTTTCGCCGTCCGAAGACCTTTCCGATCTCCTCATTCCGATAGACGCCCAATTGATAAACGACGCAGATGGCAACATCCCTATTCGGACAACACCCCTGCGAGCACCTAACAGCGAATCAGGATGCTCCTGCTCTGCTCCCCCTTCATGGCCGCACTCAAAGCCCCACCTTCCTGCGTTGGAAATCCACCGCGCCTGATCGACGCATGAGCCAGTCGCCAAGAGAAGGGGCCACTTCGTTGAGCACAAATACCCAGCGCAGAGGGGGAGAGTTGACGATCACCTCCAGTCTTTGGCGCGCGATGGCATCGACCACCGCTTGTGCGACTTGGGAAGGGGTGCAAGATCCAACCATCAAAGGCGGCGTCATGCCGAATTTCGCAAACATCCCGGCCTGCGTGATGTAGCCCGGAAAGATCGTAGAAAAGTGAACCCCGGTGTCCGCCAGCTCCAAGCGCAATCCACGCGTCCATTCAGCTAGCCCAGCCTTGGTGCCGCAGTAGGTCGCACCATAGGGACCCCCACTCTTCGCGCCCATAGAGGCCATATTGACGATGTGACCGGTCTTCTGACGAAGCATGTGCGGGAGTACGAGGTAGGTCAGAGCCATGGGGGCGACGAGGTTCACTTCGATCGTCTCATCGATTGCTTCCCAGGGCAGGCCCAAAAAGGCCCCTTCCGTCTCTAACCCCGCATTGTTGATGAGAATATCAATCGAACCGAATTGTTCCAAGACAGAAGAGACGAGCCCTTGCCGCTGTGCTGCTTGTGCAAGATCAACCGGCACCACGATCGTCCGCACCCCGAATTCGCTCAGGGCCTTGGACACGTTGTGCAAGCCTTCTTCCGATCGTGCGGCAAGGGCGATATGGGCCCCTCGCCTCGCCAGGGCCTTGGCGATGACCGGGCCGACACCCCGAGATGCGCCGGTCAGAAGGACATGCTTTCCGCTCAACTGAGCCATCGTCTGCTCCTTCTGGGGTGACGACCCCTGGGCTGCTCTGGGTTGTATGCGATCTCCTCGCCGCCTGACACTCCGGTTGAGCGGCTTGACTCAGCAAACAACAGGGCCAAGTCCGCTCCAACCTGTGGTTAGCCACTTGAACTATGATTTTTTACAACTTGTCTTCTTCGACCAACTCGATTGCACCTTGTCCTGCTTATTCTCCCCCGGTTATCTTCCGGGTTCGATACACATCATAATCCGGCACAAGACGATCATAATCGCCATCCATCAAGGGGGAGGAGATCATAAAATCTGCAGAAGCGCGATTGCAGGCAATGGGAATGTTCCAAACGACCGCCATGCGCAAGAGCGCCTTGACATCTGGATCGTGGGGCTGCGGTTCGAGCGGATCCCAGAAAAAGATGAGAAAATCGATATCGCTGTCGGCTATCTTGGCGCCGATTTGCTGATCCCCGCCCAATGGCCCACTCTGGAGTTTGGTAATTTTAAAGGCAAGCTCTTGTTCCAAAATCTCCCCGGTTGTCCCTGTTGCATATATCTTGTGGTGAGCCAAGAGCACTCGATTGAATTTTGCCCATTCAACCAGATCACGCTTCTTGTTGTCGTGCGCAACAAGAGCAATCTTCTTATCATGCTCCATCGCGATTTTTTTATAAGTCATACAAATTTATCCCCTTCTCTACCAATATAGTGAGCATAATCCATGGATTTCAATGTGGCTAACGCTAAGGCTCACCGGGAGCCGGATTTTTTGGCGATCCGGTGGAGCCGTTTGTTGGACTATCTTTTTCCTTTCTATTTATCCGCCGAATCTCTGCAGCAACAGTTGGCCAGAAACGCCTGCTCACTACTACGTGCATAAGCGGACGGATCCCTGTTCTTTTGATCGCTTCAAATTCAAAGAACTTGGGATAGATACGCTCAATTATCACGGTTAGGAGTAAGAGCGGTGCAAAATAAACAATTAAGATGGCTTGGAAGAGAGTAAGGAAAATGAATCTCGCGCCTCCCACCATTCGGCCCACTGCCGCATCAATCTGAGGTTGATAAAGCCGTTCTATTGAATTGAGCAGAAGGGGGAAGAGCGCGTTGAGGAAGATCCAAACAATGACGATCCACAGTATAGTCGTGAGGTTCATTCTTAAAAGGTCCAACGCCCGCGGCTTCAGCTGTGGACGCCGAAGGCGGCCATCTGCTGGAAGCCGCTGTTAGACCTCCTCTTCACGGGCGACGTCCTCTGGCAACGAATTGCCTGAACGCAGCCTCTCACGTCGCGCACGTTCCGCCCGGATGCCCCTGTTCAGATAGTAGACAAGGCTATCCGCGTCCCCGACCCCCGTAACAACGAACTCGTACATGGTGGTCGAGTTCCAGAAGTGTAGTTCGAGCTTGTTCAGCAGGGTGCGGAAAGCGAGTAGTGCGGCGTCGACATGGGCCGACTGATGCCGGGAAGCGGATCAGCTCCGGTGGCAAGCGCCAGTGCCAGATCGCGATGAGCAAGACGCCGGTTTCGCCATTCACGCGCTACGGCACAAGCGCCAAGCTACGAGCGTGTCGATGTCGATGCGGAGCGCCGGATCCGATGTCAACTCCGGTAGCCGCCGCAGGCTGAGGTTGTCCTTGCCCACGGACTTGGGCGGGTCCGTCAACCTTGCCAAGTGGAGAACGATGTCCTCCAACAGTGCGTCCTGAAGGACACCGAAGAAGAAGCCTGCCGCCTAGTGTCCTGAACCATTAATTCGTTTACAAAATCTGGCTACCGTCGCAAGGATTTGGTCTGCGGTCTTGGTCCATTTGAATGGTTTGGGCTGCTCGTTGGTGATTTCGAGGTATCGTTCGATAGCCAATTCTAACTCTCGGGTACTCCGGTGCACCCCCCGGCGAAGCTGCTTCTCGGTAAGGGCTGCAAACCAGCGCTCCACCAAGTTCATCCAGGAGGCCCCCGTGGGGGTAAAGTGCAGATGATACCGAGGCCGCTTGGCCAACCAGCGCTGAATCAGAGGTGTCTTGTGCGTCCCATAATTGTCCAGGATCAGATGGAGGTCCAGATCGGGGGGAACGGCCTCCTCGATGGTATCCAAAAACGTCCGAAATTCAATCGCCCGATGCCGCCGGTGACATTCCCCGATCACCTGACCCGCCTTCACATCCAGGGCCGCAAAGAGCGAGGTCGTTCCATGGCGGGTATAATCGTGGGTACGCCGTTCAATCTGCCCCGGACGCATGGGCAAAAGGGGCTGGCTTCGATCCAACGCTTGAATCTGCGACTTCTCGTCCACGCACAAGACCAAGGCTCGCTCCGGTGGGTCCAAGTACAACCCCACAATATCCCGTACTTTCTCGATGAAGAGCGGATCTTTCGACAGCTTGAAAGTTTCGGTCCGATGAGGCTGCAGGGCGAAGGCTCTCCAGATCCGACTCACGGCACTCTGGGTCAGCCCAGATGCCCGCGCCATGGAACGGGTGCTCCAGTGCGTGGCCTCTTTGGGTGTCGACTCCAGGGTCTGGGTGATCACCCGCTCCACATCCGCATCGGTGATCTGCCGGGGAGCTCCGGGGCGAGGCTCATCCAGGAGTCCATCCAAACGCCGCTCGACAAATCGCGCCCGCCATTTCCCCACGGTGGGCCGAGTGAGGTGGAAGGCGGCAGCCACCTCTCCATTCTTTTTGCCAGCCGCACAGGTCAGAATCAGCCGCGCTCGCAGGGCCAAGGCCTGGGCGGTGTTTCGTCTTCGAGACCATCGTTCCAGGGTTTCTCGTTCCTCTTGACTCAGGTGGAGGGGAGGGAGGGGACGTCCTATGGCCATGGTCATCCTCCTTTCTCCACCTCTTATATCGGAGCAGAGATACTTTGTCAACGAACTTATAACTCAGGACACTAGTTGAGCAGCTCGATTCGCTCAGCCGACTTAGCAAACAGCTGCTGGTACAAGGTCCATCGCGCATGGAGCGACGTGACGTCGTTGTAGAGGGCGTTGTACACGGCCCCCAAGTCCGGCCCCATGTCACGGATGTGCTGCTCCCGCACCTGAGCGCTCGTCTTGTTCTCCGCCATGCGGCCCCCCTCTGCTTGGCGTTGGTAGGTCTAACGGCGGAGCTAAGCGGCGGCACGAGCCTGCGGGCCGCGTAGCGGCCAAAGCAGGCGAAGTGACGACCGCTTGAGCGATTTGTTGACGCCGCGCGAATCAGCGCGCGAGGCAGTTTTATTATATAATATTTCAATCATCACCGGACTTTCTGATCAGAGCGCCAACAAAGAGCGAAAAAGCGGTAGCTGAGCTCCGCCGTTGCCGACGCGCGCAGCGCGGCGGCAACAATGATTATACGGAAGAGGGTTATTCCTGCGATTTATGTTGAACGATACTATATTCTAACCAAAGAACCACATAATTCCTGAAGGATAATCTCCTTGACTGCCGTAATTGATTCATATTATACAGAATCCGTATATCATAGGCAGGAACTTGTATGAGAGACAAAATGTTACCTTCACAAACCCTTCCCGATTTTCAGCAATATCTGCTTTCACGAAAGCTCGTGCCGGAAAAAGCGTAACCTTCTACGCCTATTGGGCCAAAGTCACACCGATCGCAATAGGCTCCTTCACCGCCAGACGGTAATTTTGAATCTATATATCGCTCATACAAGAGGCGCAAAGTTCGATGCTCAAGTTTCAGATAGCCTACTTTTCCGAGGGAGGGTTCACGGGGCGAGTGGCCGAGGCAGTCGCCGCTGGCCTGTGCCGCGCTGCATGGCAGGTGATCTTTCGCATAGAAGCAAGCCGCCCTCAGTCGTCTTTCAGTTTTGCAGCCGGTTTTAATCTTTATCCAGGAGGGATGTCTTATGAGTGAGAAAAGACGCTTCAGCCCGGACGAGGCCAAGCGCATCGGGAACAACTTGGGGATCAATTGGGACCAGGTTGATCTGGAGGAGTTTCGCAGAGGACTGGAAGTGGAGCTGGAGCACGGTGCCAGAGACCCGGAAACCAATGTGACCAACGATGATCTGACCCTCACCGGGAAGATCGCCCTGGCCCACCTCCGGGAGTTCGCGGATTACTATACCAGGCTGGACAAGATGGAGGCAGAAGCCGAGGCATTTTGGGGGAAACAGGATTAGAAGGGACAGTGCCTGGTAGTAAGTCATAAGCCGTCATGGCCCGGCGACGAGGACCGAAGGCCATGCCAAATGTTCCACGCCCAGCCAGCGCCCCTTCGGACCAGGCTGACTGTGGCCTCTGCAGCATGAGGTCTGTCTTGAGAAAAAAGATCTGGATCCCCACAAGGCTGATTTCTGCCCTCCTCTTCTGCATCTTGGCCTGGGCCGCAGGACAGATCTGGACTTCAAGTGGAGGAGACCCCAAGGGCAGGCAGGTGCTGGTGACCGCGGTGGTGGATGGCGACACCATCCATGTGGGACAGGGTTGGAGGCACACCAGGGTGCGCCTTATTGGCGTGGACACTCCTGAAACCGTGCATCCGAAAAAGCCGATCGAATTCTTTGGCCCCGAGGCCTCGGAGTTCACCAAAAGTTCCCTCGCCGGAAAATGGGTCCACCTGGAATTTGAGCCTTCGGATCAAATCGATGCCTACGGACGCTTGTTGGCTTATGTCTTCATGGAGGATGGGACCTTCTTCAACCGGGAGCTGGTGCGCATGGGATATGCCAGGGCCTATACGCGATTCGATTTCCGTTACCGGGAGGATTTTCGGCTCGTCCAGGAAGAGGCCCGGCAAGCGAGATTAGGCCTCTGGGTGGCCGCCAGACAGAAAGGACTACCTCCCATTCCCGCAGGAAGGAACATTGCTGGACAGGAAGGGTCCCCCCCAATATCCGCAGAAGGTAAGATTATTGGAAATGTTCGCTCAAAGATCTACCACCTCCCTGGTCAGCAGCACTATACCATCCCCGAAGAAGACAAGGTTTACTTTGCTACGGAGGGGGAAGCCATAAGCGCGGGCTATAGACGGTCGAAGAGGTAGATTTTGGATATGGGTTCTGCCAGCACGGAGAGGGTTCCATGCCCAAGGCCCTGATCATTTACTTCTCCCAGGGCGGGACCACGGCGCGGGTGGCCGAGGCGATTGGCGCAGGCCTGCGTGGCGCCGAATACCAGGTTGATCTTCGCCAGATGAAGGATGGGCGGCTGCCCGAGCCCAGCGACTATGACCTGCTGGGCATCGGATCGCCGGTGTACTACTTCGGCCTCCCCCTCAATGTGATGGAGTATGTAGAAGGCCTGCCGGACCTCTCTGGAATTCCAACCTTCACCTTCGTGCTCCATGGAACCTACCGGGGCAGCGCGGGCAACCTCTTGCGGAGGGCCCTGGCGCGCAAGGGGGCCCAGGAGGTCGGTCACTTTCACTGTCGGGGGACCGATCTCTTCTTGGGTTATCTGAAGCAGGGTTACCTCTTTTCTCCTGATCACCCCACCCCGGAGGAGCTGGCTCAGGCGGAGGTCTTCGGACGCGAGGCGGCAGCTCATTCCCTGGGGAGTCAGTATTTTGCAGCGGAATACGATCGAAGGCCGCCCGTAGTCTATTATCTGGAGCGGCTTTTTACGGGTCCCTGGCTGGCCAGTAATTTGTACAGCCGGCTTTTTAGGGCCGATGGCGAGAAATGCACTGCCTGTGGCCTGTGTATGAAGCTCTGTCCTACAAAAAATATCTCCAGGAGCGATGCCGAGCATCCGGTCTGGGGGCGCAATTGCCTGTTGTGTCTCACCTGCGAATTGAAGTGTCCCGAGGAGGCCATCACCTCGTGCGCCGCGCGTCCCGGGATCCCTTGTTGGACCATGTGCGGGTAGTTCACCGCCGCGGCCGCACCCAAAGGGTATAACCGGAAGAATTCGAGCGCACAGCCTCTTTCCATATGAGAATCGGGCCGGACCGCAGCGAAGAATATCCCCTCATAGACAGATAACGGAGGGCGTACCGAGATGGAAGACAAAACCATCCTGATTCTGGGAGGCTACGGCGGGGCCGGCCTCCCTATCGCTCGGCTGCTCCTCCAGGAAAGCCAGGTCAAGATCATCCTCGCCGGGAGAAACGGCCAGAGGGCGGAGGAGGCCGCCATCCAGCTAAACCGCCAATTCCCCGGGGGCCGCGTCTCAGGGCGTCAGGTGGATGCCTCGAATGGCAAGAGCCTGACCGTGGCCTTCAGCGGCTTCGATATGGGTTTGGTCTGCTCCCCCACCTCCCAATATGCCGAGCCGATCGCTCGGGCAGCCCTCTCTGCCGGGGCCGACTATCTGGACATCTATTATCCCCAGAGGGTCGTTCCGGCGCTGAAGGGCCTGGAGCCCTCCATCAAAGAGACCGGTCGTTGCTTCATCACCCAGGCAGGATGCCATCCCGGACTCCCGGCCACCCTGGTGAGATATGCCGCGGCCCATTTCTCCCACTTGCAGAAGGCCAACATCGGGATGCTAATGCATCTTCCCTATATCGGCTCGCCCGATTCGCTCCTGGAGCTGGTGGAGGAAATCAGCGATTACCGAGCTGAATTGTTTCAGGAGGGCCAATGGCGCAAGGCCGATTATAAAGACGCCAGAAGGATCGACTTTGGCCCGGGGTTCGGCATCCTCCCCTGTGTCCCGATGATGCTGGAAGAGATGCGTAATCTACCAGAGCAGCTGCATCTGGAGGAGGCGGGGCTCTACGGTGCGGGCTTCAACTGGTTCGTGGATTGGCTGGTGATCCCCTTCGGGATCATTCTGGGGAGGATCAGAAAGGGACTGGGGGTTCGTTCTTTGGCCCGCCTGATGACCTGGGGGATCAAGGCCTTTTCCCAACCGCCCTTTGGGATTGCTTTCAAGCTGGAGGCGGAGGGCGAGAAAGAGGGCAAACCACGCTCTTTGGGGATGTTGCTCCGACACCAGGACGGCTATCAAATGACCGCCATCCCGGTGGTGGCCTGCCTGCTTCAATATCTGGAGGGATCGATCGCCCGGCCCGGCCTCTGGCTGATGGGGCAGGCAGTGGACCCAGTCCGCCTGGTCGAAGATATGGAGCGAATGGGCGTTGAGGTGCATGTCTCGATGACCGCCCCCGGGGTCCCGGCTGATTCTTGACAGTCATGGGGCCTTATGTTATAAAATATCTCTGGTCTGCGGCTATTCCCGAAACTCCCGTTCAGAGAGGAGGAGGCATGAAAGAGGATAGACGGAGGAGGGTGGGAGAATATTCTGTCCCCTGGATCTTTGTGCTGTTCTTCCTGCTGGGCCTGCCCTGGGGAGCCGCGGGTTTTGAGATGGCTGGTCCCCGCAGCATGGGCATGGGCGGGGCATTTGTGGCGGTCGCTGACGATGCCACCGCCGTCTACTGGAATCCGGCCGCCATCACCCAGATCAAAGGAGTGGACATCAGCCCCTTTGTCGGGGCCAAGGCGACCGACCGGGTCTATAACATCATAGAGGATTTGGAGGACTGGGAGGACGACCACCATGCGCCCTACACCCTCTCCGAGATGAAGGATCTGAAGGACATCCTGGAGCGATTCAACAAGGATGAGGTGGGGGTCTTTGGGGGTGCCCATGCGGGATTCGCCCTGGCCTCCAAATGGTTTGCCCTCAGTTCCGTGGCCTTGGCCCAGGCCAATCTGGACCCCCATGCCGACACTGAGCTGAGCCATCTGGGCCCCACGGAATCGGATCGGGCCAACAATTCCTCCCGGGTCGATGTGAACAGCCTGGTGACGAACAACATCGCCCTGACCCTGGCCAGCACCCTGGGGATCCCCAATATCGCCGTGGGGGTGAATGCGAAGTATATCCAGGCCTATCGCTACGTCGATCGCTACTATGTCTTCGATCAGGACACCGGAGAATACCAGGATGAGATCGATTACAAGAAGCACTTCAACGATAACAAGGTGGATGGATGGGCATGGGGGGTGGACGCCGGGGTTTTGATCACCCTGGGAGATTGGGTGAAGATCGGAGCCCTGGGCCGGAACATCAACGAGCCCGAGATCAACTGGGAAAAGCACCAGCCCAAGACCAAGCTCCGCGGACAATATCGCGCAGGGGTGGCGCTGACCCCTTTCAAGGATCTCACCCTTTCCGTGGACGGGGACATCACCAAGCAGGGCCGGGAACTCGTGAAGTCCCGCTCTGGAAATAAATTCGAGTTCGACGCCTCGCGGGAGATCTCGGCTGGATTGGAATGGTGGCTCCTGGGCCGCCACCTGGCCCTGCGGGGTGGAGTCAATAATATCACCGAGAGTGGCGAGGCTGACCGCTATTACACCGCGGGCCTCGGGATCCGTATCCCCTTCGTGGGGCTCGATCTCGCAGGCGGATACGGAGGGGACCACCGTTACGCCGTGTCTGCCGCCTTGAATGTCCGCTTTTGAGAGAGCAGGAGAAACCACATGAAATTCTTCATCGATACTGCCAATGTGAAGGCCATCAAAGAGATGGCGGATTTGGGCGTCCTGGATGGGGTGACCACCAATCCCACCCTGGTGGCCAAGGAGGGCCGCGACTTTCTGGAGGTCCTCCGTGAGATCTGCGAAATCGTGGATGGGCCCATCAGCGCAGAGGTGATCAGCCTGGAGGCGGAGGGGATGGTGAGGGAGGCCAGGGAGCTGGCCAAGATCCACAAGAACATTGTGATCAAGATCCCCATGACCAGGGAGGGCCTGAAGGCCACCAAGGCCTTGAGCCGCGAGGGGATCAAGACCAATGTTACCCTCATCTTCTCGTCCAACCAGGCCTTGCTGGCCGCCAAGGCCGGGGCGACCTATGTCAGCCCCTTCGTGGGCCGGCTGGATGATATCGGCCAGGTGGGAATGGATGTGGTCCGGGAGATCGTCACCATCTATGAAAATTATGGATATTCCACCCAGGTGATCGTAGCCAGCATCCGCCATCCGCTTCATGTCATCGAAGCGGCAATGGCCGGAGCCCATGTAGCCACTATCCCTCCGGCGGTCATCGAACAGCTCATCAAGCATCCGCTTACGGATATTGGGATCCAGAGGTTTTTGGCGGATTGGGAGAAGGTCCCCCGGAAGCCCTTTTAATAGATTTGCTCAGGAGGTGAAGTGCCTTGCCCGTCTTTGAGTACACCTGCAAGTCCTGCGGGGCCGATTTCGAAAGATTGGTGAGGGGCAGCAACCCTGCGATCGACTGCCCTGCTTGTGGCTCGAAAAAAGTGGAAAAGAGGTTCTCGGTCTTCGGATGTAAGGCCGGAGATCGTTTCGTCAGCTCTGCTTCCTCGAATGGTTGTTCCGGCTGTTCCCGGGGTAGTTGCCAGGGCTGTTCCTGATGGGAATGGGCTGGCTTGGCTCCCCGCTCTGCCATGTCCGCGGTGAGCCCTTAAGGCCTGATCCCTTCCCCTCGATCCATGTACAAATGCCCGCGCCCCTTCGCGGGTTTCCCTTTTCAACCTCCAAAATTGATCCTGTCCTTTTTCCACTCTCTTGACACGGTGGATGAACATGGGAAAGCCAAAGATATTTGTATCGCGAATGATCCCGCAGCCGGCCCTTGACCTCCTTGACCGTCACGCGGCGGTGGAAGTCAATGCCGGGGATAAGCCGCTGAGCAAGGCAGAGCTGATCTCGAACCTCCAAGGCACGGAGGGCCTGGTGTGCCTCTTGACCGATGTGATCGATGATGAGGTGCTGGCCTCTGCTCCGTCCCTGCGGGTGGTCTCGAATGTGGCGGTGGGCTTCGACAATATCGATGTCCAAGGGGCCACGCGCCGCAGGATCGCAGTCACCAATACCCCGGGGGTGTTGGATGAGACCACGGCCGATTTCACCTGGGCCCTGTTGATGGCCGCCGCCCGCCGGGTGGCAGAGGCCGACCGCTATGCGCGCGCTGGGAGGTATCAGGGCTGGGGGATTATGCTCCTGCTCGGGCACGATGTCTATGGCAAGACCCTGGGCATCTGCGGCATGGGCCGCATCGGGAAGGCGGTAGCGCGCCGGGCCCTGGGCTTTGGAATGAAGATGCTCTACACTGATCTGCAGCGGATCGAGGCCGCGCTGGAGAAAGAGCTGCAGGTGGAGTTCTCGGACAGAGAGGGCCTTCTGCGAGAGTCGGATTTCGTGACCCTCCATCTGCCCCTACTCCCGGAGACCGTTCATTACATCTCGCGCCGGGAGCTCTCCCTGATGAAAAAGACCAGCCACCTGATCAACGCCTCCCGAGGCCCGATCGTGGACGAAGAGGCCTTGGTGGAGGCTCTCAGGACTGAGCAGATCGCCGGTGCTGCCCTGGATGTCTTTGAGCATGAGCCGAAGATCCATCCCGGGCTGCTCCACTTGGATAATGTGGTGCTGGCTCCCCATATCGCCAGCGCCTCGATCGAGACACGCACCCTCATGGCCACCATGGCCGCGGAGAATATGATTTCCGCCCTGGAGGGAAGGATCCCTCCTCATATTGTGAACCGTGAGGTCTACGGGTAATTTTTGCCCGGAAAGGAACAGAAAGGATGGAAAAAGGAGAGATGGAGGATCCAATCAGCCGCCGATCCGGGGCTGCGGTCGGTATGCCCCAGGGAAAGGTCAAGATGTCGGCCGCGGCGGCCATCGTCAAGATCCTCGAATGGAAAGGGGTAGAGAGGGTCTTCGGTGTCCCGGGGGCAGCTATCCTTCCGGTTTATGATGCCCTGCGTGAGAGCCACCAGATCAATTCCTATGTGGTGCGGCATGAGCAAACCGCCGCCTTCGCCGCCGACGCCCATTATCGAGTGACCGGCAAAGTCGGGGTGTGCCTGGCAACCTCTGGGCCCGGAGGGACCAACCTGGTCACGGGCCTCTATACGGCCTGGTTTGACTCGATCCCCATGATCGCCATGACCGGTCAGGTGATCCAGTCCGCCATCGGCACTGGCGCCTTTCAAGAGGCGCCCATCACGGGAATCGTCGCTCCCATCACCAAGAGGGCCTTTCTTCCCCAGACGGCCGAGGAGATCCCCGCCCTGGTCAATCGAGCCTTCAATATCGCCTCCTCCGGGAAGATGGGACCCATCCTGATCGATCTGCCCGTGGATCTGCAAAAGGCGACCATCGAAGTGGATTTTTCCGCCTTGGGCGACGACGGCCGGGAGTCCTTCCCCCTCGCCTCAGCCCAGGAGATCGAGCGAGCAGCCGCGATGATCCTGGAGGCCAAGAGGCCGGTGATCATTGCCGGGGGCGGAGTGGTCCTGGCCAATGCCTGCCCCTGGTTGCGAGAGTTCGCCGAACTGCTGGCTATCCCCGTCACCTCCAGTCTGATGGGCAAGGGCAGCATCCCCGCGGATCATCCCCTCTATGCCGGCGGCGTGGGCACCATCTGCAACTCCCCCCTGGGCAACAAGACCCTGTTGGAGTCGGACCTGATCATCAATCTGGGGGGGCGTTTCGGGGATCGGCACACTGGAAAGGTGAACACCTTCCTCCGCGACGCCAAGGTAATCCATGTCAATCTCGATCCCACCGAGATCGGCAAGGCAGTGGCAACCGATCTGGGGGTGGTCTCCGATGTCAAATACTTCCTGGAGCGAATGATCCAGGTCCTCGGTCAGGAAAAGAAGGAGAGGATCCCTCGGCGAGACGAGCGCATCCACCAATTGGCTCTGGATCGCGTGCAGCTGGCCCGACGGGTTGACTTCGACCAGGTCCCCATCAAGCCGCAACGGGCCATCAAGGAGCTGCGGGAATTCCTGAATCGGGATGCTATCGTCACCCACGACATCGGGATCAGCCAGATTTGGTCGGCTCAACTCTTCGACGCCTATGAGCCCCGAACCTATCTGGTGACCGGCGGAGCTGGTCCCATGGGATGGGGCCTGGGGGCGGCCATCGCCGCCAAGCTGGCCAAGCCGGAGAGGCAGTGCGTCAACTTCGTGGGGGATGGAAGCCTGGCCATGTCCCTCCAGGACCTGGCCACCGCAGCCATGTTCAAGATCCCGATCGTCGTCTTCTTGCTGAACAATTCGCTCCTGGGCCTGATCCGCCAGCAACAGAATCTCTTTTATGGAGAGCGCCACATCTCCACCTTCATTGGCTACGAGCAGGACAGCCATGACCGGGGGGTGGACTTCATAAAGGTGGCCGAGGGCATGGGCCTCTGGGCAGAGCGGGCGGAGAGGCCGGAGGAGATCAAGCCTGCCCTGGCAAGGGCCTTTGCTTCGGGACGCCCCAGCCTCCTGGAGGTGGTCGTTGACCGGCAGGCGGTCTGTCCCATGTCCCTGGATGGCACCCTGACCGGGGTGAAAGAGACCATCTAACTGGGCGGTAACACTCACTATATCGGGGGGAAGAAAATGAAGGAGTCCTTGCAGTCTTATATGAAGGTGGGAATTGTGCATTTCATGGCCTTTCCTGAGGCGATGAAAGGGGAAGGTAACATCCTGGAGACCGTCAAGAAGATCGCCAACGACGATTTTTTCTCCGCCATCGAGATCACCTCCATCAAGGATTCCGCGCAGCGGGAGGCGGTGGGAAAATTCCTCAAAGATGCCCGGATGGCGGTGGGCTTCGGGGGGCAGCCCGCATTGCTCTCCGCCAAGCTGGATTTGAATAGCCCGGAGGAGGAAAAGCGGAAGGTGGCGGTGGAACGGATCAAGGCCTGCGTGGACGAGGCGCAGACTGTGGGGGCACAGGCGGTGGCCATGCTCTCCGGTCCGGACCCGGGCGGAAACCGGGAGGCGGGCATCTTTCAACTAATCAAATCCTTGAAGGAGATCTGCCAATACGCCCAGGACCGTGGAGATCCAGCGATTGTCCTGGAGACCTTCGATTCGGAGATCGATAAGCGCTGTCTCATCGGCCCCTCCCCAGATGCCCTGCGGGTGGCGAAGGAGGTGCGGGCGGCCTTCCCCAAATTCGGATTGATGGTCGATCTCTCTCACCTTCCCCTGCAAAAGGAAACCCCCCAGCAGGCCCTGGGGATGCTCAAGGACTACCTGCTGCATATCCATATCGGCAATTGCGTCATGAAGGACAAGTCCCACCCTGCCTATGGCGATCTCCATCCCGCCTTTGGGGTCCCGGGAGGAGAGGTGGATGTGCCCCAGGTGACCGAGTTCTTGAGGGCCCTTTTTGAGGTTGGATATCTGCAGGAGGGGAAGAGGCCGGTGGTGGCCTTCGAGGTGAAGCCTATGGCAGGAGAGACCTCCGAGGCCGTCATTGCCGGGGCCAAGCGCACCCTGTTGGAGGCCTGGGCCCGGCTGTAACCGGCCCAGATGCCAAGTCGATGGAAACCGTAGCCGAGTTTCTCCCTATCTACGATGAGGTTGCCCGGTGCAACCGGTGCGGCTTCTGCCAGCCCACCTGCCCTGTCTATCGGGTGACCGGAAAAGAGGGGTCGGTGGCCCGCGGGCACCACGCCCATGTGCGGGCTGTGATCGAGGGCAGGCTCGAATTCACCCCCGAGATGAAGGATGCCCTCTTCGAATGCCTCCTCTGCCGGGCCTGCGTCGCCAACTGCTTCCCCGCGGTGAAGACGCACGAGATCATGGTGACGGCCCGGGCCGCTTATTTGAGGCGGTTTGGCCAATCCCCGGTCGAGCGCCTGCTCTTTCACGAGCTGTTGCCCTACCCCTCCCGCATGCGCAGGCTGATCACGCTGGCCGCCCTGGGAAAGCTCTCTCGCCTCAGCCACCTGGCCCGCGCCCTGGAGCTATTCGGCTGGTTCGGAAAAAGGATCTCCCGGGCCGAAGGGCTGGTGGAGGCCCTCCCCCTTCATTCCCTGCGAGAGGAGGTGGGAGCGCATTTCTCTCCCTCCCCCTTGGGCAGCCAGGGCAAGGTCGCCTATTTCTTCAGTTGCGGTTTCGACCTGGTCCTGCCTCAGGTGGGATGGGCCACGCTGCGACTCCTGCAGCGGGCTGGCTACGAGATCGAATTCTTCGACAACTACTGCTGCGGCCTCCCCCCTCACAGCTATGGGGATCTGGAGGCCGCAGCCAATCTGGTCCGCAAGAACCTGGCCGTCTTCCGCCAGGCCAAGGTGAAGGCCATCGTCACTGAGTGCTCCAGTTGCGCCTCCTTTCTCAAGGAGTACCCCCACTTGCTCGAGAACGATCCTGCTGCCCATGCCGAGGCCCTCGCCTTTTCCGGAAAAGTCAGGGATTACAACGAATTTCTCCATGAGGAGGGCCTGCCCCATCTGCTCCCGCTTCAGCCCTTTTCCCACAAGGTCGCCTTCCACGACCCTTGCCACCTCAGCCGCTATCAGGGCATGGCGCGCTTGCCCCGGCTCCTGCTCAGATCGGTGCCGGGCCTGGATTTTCGGGAGATGGCGGAGGCCGATTGGTGTTGCGGGGCTGCAGGCAGCTATAACATCATGCATTACGAGCAGTCGATGAAGATCTTAGAGCGTAAGCTGAATCATCTGGAGAAGACAGAGGCAGAAATCCTGGCCACCTCCTGTCCCTCGTGCATGATCCAGCTCTCCTATGGGATGAGGAGGAGAGGCCACAAGGGGAAGGTGATGCATCTCTCCCAGATCCTGGATGCAGCCACCTCTCCTTGAGTCGTAAAGGAGGGTACCTCATGGCCATCATCACCATTTCCAGTCTAATGGGATCCGGACGGGGCACCATTGTCAAGCCATTAGCGGAGAAGCTCGGCTATTCCTATGTAGATAAAGAGGCCATTTTTGCGGCGGCGGAAAGCTACGGATGGCTGAAGCAATCCCTGGCCAAGATGGATGAACGCCATGTCACCTTCTGGGAAAGGTCGGAGGCCGACCGTCGGAATTACTTCACCCTGGTGGAGGCAATCATTACCGACTTCTCCCGGAGGGATCATGTGATCATCGTCGGAAGGGGGGGCAATGTCATCCTGCATGGGATTGCTCATGCCCTTCGGGTAAAGCTCTACGCCCCTTTCAAGGTGCGGGTGAAGCGCATCGCGAATCGGGAGGGGATTAATGAGGAGACGGCGGCCAAGGTCGTGGCCAGGAGCGACCGGGAGCGGTCCAGCTACATCCGCTATGTCTTCGACGCCGATTCCTTGAACCCGGACCTCTATGACCTTACCCTCAACACCGAGCGCCTTGCGCCCGGGGAGGCAACCGATCTTTTGGCCGCCTTGGCGGACTCCCCCTCGTGTCGCCCCCAGCCCGCCTCGATGGAGGCGATGGAGGATCTTGCCCTGGAAAGCAAGATCAGAGCCTATCTGGCAATGGATGGGCGGGTGGCGACTGCCTGGCTGGAAGTCCGCGTGGAAAAGGGGAAGGCAACCCTGGAGGGATTGGTGGAGACAGAGCATGAGCGGGCGCTGGCCGAGGAGATTGTGCGGGCCGTCGAAGGGGTGAAACAGGTAGAGAACCTGATCGGATTCAAGCTCTTGGGGACTGGCCTTTAGGGGTTTAGGGGGTGAGGTGATGAGCTCAAACAACCCATTGCGGGAACACGCGAAGAAGATCTTCGAAGCCGGCTTGGCGGCGGTGAATCCCAAGGAGGCAGTGCGGCGCCATCTGAGACGGGAAGGAGACCTGTTATCTCTGGGAAAAGAGGCCCTGGACCTGCGAGGCTTCGAGAGGGTCCTGGTGGTGGGGGCGGGGAAGGCGAGTGCCCCCATGGCGGTGGCCGTGGAGGAGATCTTGGGAGATCGCATCGCCTCCGGCATCGTGAATGTCAAGTACGGCTACACGGATGCCGTGAAGAAGATCAGGCTGGTGGAGGCCGGGCATCCGGTGCCGGATGAGAAGGGGATGGTGGGCACCCAACAAATGCTGGACCTGGTCTCCGGGGCGAAAGAGAGCGACCTGGTGATCTGCCTGATCTCGGGCGGCGGATCGGCCCTCATGCCCCTGCCGGTGGAGGGGATCAGCCTGCAGGAGAAGCAAGAGGTCACCAAGTTGCTCCTGGCCTGCGGGGCCACGATCAACGAGATGAATGCCCTGCGCAAGCATATCTCCCGGGTGAAGGGAGGGCAACTGGCCCGACTGGCCTCTCCGGCCACCCTCCTCTCCCTGATTCTCTCCGATGTAGTGGGCGACCCCCTGGATGTGATCGCCTCGGGCATGACCGTTCCCGATACCAGCACCTTCGAGGAGGTCTACGGCATCTTCAAGAAATTCGGCATTTTAGGGAAGGTCCCCCCGAGCATCCTGGCGCACATCGAATCCGGCAAGAGAGGGGAGATCCCCGAGACCCCCAAGCAGGGAGATCCCATCTTTGCCAAGGTGCACAATCTGGTCATCGGCAGCAATATGTTGGTCTTGCAGGCCGCAGAAAAGACCGCCAGGGGCCTGGGCTATCACCCCCTGATCCTCTCCTCCTTCGTTGAGGGGGAGGCCCGGGAGGTGGCCAAGGTCCTGGCCGGGCTGGCCAAGGAGGTGCAGAAGACCGGACATCCCATAGGGGCGCCGGCCTGTCTCATCTTCGGAGGGGAGACCACGGTGACCCTCCAGGGGAAGGGCATGGGCGGGAGAAACCAGGAGATGGCCCTATCTGCGGCGCTGCGCCTGGAGGGGATGAAGGATCTGCTATTCCTCAGCCTGGGGACAGATGGCAGCGATGGGCCGACCGACGCGGCCGGGGCAGTGGCGGATGGGGGGACGACCGCTCGGGCCCAAGAGTTGGGGATGAAGGCCATTGATTACCTGCAGGAGAACGATTCCTATCACTTCTTTGAGCGGCTCGGAGACCTCATCAAGACCGGACCGACCAATACCAATGTGAACGATTTTCAGGTTATCTTAGTGGGGAAGTGTGGGTCAGCGCCCGGGAGAAAGGAGGCCTGCGTTGGAGAAGAAACAGATCAAGATCAGTGTGGGGGGAGTTGAGGCCTACGCCGAGCTCAACGATTCGGAGACGGCCCAGGCGGTCTGGGAGGCCTTGCCCTTCGAATCCCACGGCAGCACCTGGGGAGACGAGATCTATTTCTCCATTCCGGTGAAGGCCAAGGCAGAGAACCCCCAGGCAGTGGTGGAGGCGGGGGACATTGCTTATTGGCCGCCAGGATCGGCCTTCTGCATCTTCTGGGGACCGACCCCTGCCAGTCACGGCGATGAGATCCGGCCCGCCAGTCCGGTCAACATCTTCGGCAGGCTCCTCGGCGATGTCAAGATATTCGATGGGGTGAGATCCATGAGGGTCAAGGTGGAGCGGGCATGATGGGAAGCCACCAGCCCTTCACAGAAGAAATAAGGCCGGGCCGGCTCATCCTGACCCGGCTGATGCCCGGGGAGGAGGTCTTCGCGCGCCTCAAGGAGATCTCCCTCCAGCAGGGGATCCAAAGGGCAGCGGTCCTGTCCGCGATTGGCAGCTTCGAAGAGGTCGTCTTCCGCAACCTTCAGGACGACATCGCCCTCCCCATCCTGCTGGAGAAGACGGTCGAATTCCGACTCCACGGGCCCTTCGAGGTCCTCTCCCTGGAGGGGAACCTCTTTCCCCTGCAGAATCAACCCTTCCTGCACCTGCACTGCCTGCTCTCTGACTTCAGGGGCCAGGTGACCGGGGGCCACCTCTTCTCGGCCCGGGCCTTCTCCACCCTGGAGATCCTGTTGCAGGAGTTGGCCGAATGCTCAACGGTCAAGGAGAAGTCGGAGCTGACCGGCCTCAACGAGCTGCTGCGACCCTGAAGGGATGGGCAGGTCAAAGGAACAAGCGATCCGGCCGTCCACGGAGGGAGACCTCGGGCGGCTAGATCTTCGCTCACCATCTCCAACCCACCCCAGCCTACGAGGCAATCCCTCGAACAGCCTACCCCCGCCAGGTCAGCCAGCTGGCTTGAACCCTCCTCTTTTATTCTTCCCTGGCATTCATTTTCCATCCCCTGCGGAAAT
>JAZDMQ010000158.1:0-2761 GCA_043800755.1 bacterium
CGCTTTCCTCGGAGACTCCCGCCCCGGTGAAGGCGACCACGCCATGGGCGCGGGCGATCTGCGAGGCGGCTTCGTAGAGCAATTTCCTCTCCATCCTGCCCCACCCCTTCCTTTGTTCCAATCCTTCCTCCTTATAGCCGATTTTTCTCCACCTTTCCAGCCTTTAAGGAAAGAAAGGCCTCCTTGCGTAGGATGAATAGCGGCCCGTTTTTCGACAAATGCGTCGGGTGGGGGTCCAAAATGGTCGAGGAGGGCTTTGGACCCAAGAGCCTCGACTGGCGAGGCTCTGCCGAGGAGATGAGAGGCGAGAGGGACGGGCGGAAATGACGAGGGAAGAAGGGCCATCGCCGGGAAGAGGCCATAGAATATGAAGTTACAGGCACTCTCCCACATGGCACGGGCTTTGCTTTAATGAACGGACATCAAGGATTGCACCACTTCTTAGAAAAGGAGGTTTAAACGCATGAAAAGGATTTTGACGATGTTCGCCCTGATCGCCTTTGCCCTGGGCATGGTGGCAGCCGCGGAGGCCTGGGGCCCGGGAGAGGAGAGAGGGATGGGGCAGGGCCACCCCCATCACTGCGCCAAGATGGCCAAGGCCCTCAAGCCCACCCCCGAGCAGGCTTCCCAGTGGAGTGAGCTGCGGGAGCAGTTCCGCGCCGAGATGCTGCCCCTGCACAACCAGCTCTTCTCCAAGCGGATGGAGTTGACCGCCCTCCTGGCTAATCCGGAGGCGGACTCGGAGGCCATCAAGGAAAAGCAGAGGGAAGTCATTGCGCTCCAGGGCCAGATCCAGGAGAAGGCGATGGATCATCAGCTGGCCTTCCGCGAGACCCTGAATCCGGAGCAGCTTGCGGCCTGGATCGCGTGGAAGACGGCCCGTCCGTGTCATTGCCGGGGGATGGGGCCCGGTCGGGGCGGATGCCGAGGCAAAGGCATGCATCCGGGCATGGGCCCAGGTATGGCCATGGACCCTGACGGCCGGAGTTGGTAGTGAAAAAGAGGGGAGGCCATAAGGCCTCCCCTCCCTTCCTTGCTCCATTTCACTGCAGGAATAAGCAAAAACTCGGAGGTTACTCACTTATCTGGAAAGAAGTAATCTCCCTCCCACTCAATCGAGACTCCCGCTGGCGTGATCTTGCCCCAGTAGGCTCCTTTCCCCTTAACGCCTTGCAGCTTCCCGGTGCCATCATACTCTTCCCACTCACCGATGAAATGACCCTCCCAAGAACCGTCCTTCTTTATTTCCCTCCTTCCTCGGCCACTGTATTTGCCGAAGATCTTGTCTCCCCCCCTGGTTTCGAGCGTATAATACGCGAAACTCGTGCCCCCGGTTCCTTTTCTGTCATGGTACTCGTATGAAGTCTGCCGAGATCCGTCCAGCTCCGGACAGTCACAGGTCTGCTCGGTGACGGACTTCTCTATCGACACCCGGTGTTTGGGCCAGTCGTCGCAGTCGAAAGCCATCTCGGGACCGGATTCGATGAATTTGCCCGTACCCTTGCAGTGCTTCCACCCCGCATGGGCCAGTGGGACTATCACGAAGACTGCCAGGGCCGTAACGGCAATTATGGTAAGCCAGAGCTGCGCTTTCATTTACTCTCCTCCTCTCTAAGGAGTTTCGCCAATTCCCAATAGACATGGACACAGACGCCTCCCAGGGGCCAAATCCCCCGGGAGCGCATACATGGCATCCGTAGGATCCTCCTCTTCATCTTCTGTTCTCCTGCCTTTCGCCCGTTGCCTACTGCATCCTGCTTGCTGCCTACCAGCCCCCGTCCCCCGACCTCCGGCCCCTCCGTCTGGCCTCCGTCCCCCGCCTTGCACCCTTTCCGCAAATAAACAAGGCACCGCGATCTGAAATCATGATCTGGCCGGTGCCTTTTGCCCCTCTCCTCCTGCCGAACTACGGCGAAATACAGTGCGATCGGTAAGGAAATGAAGCGTTGTGGGACAATTTCAGTAGCTAATTTGGCTGCGATCTCTCGGTAGCACAATAAGTATCTCTCTCTCTCCTGTCAAGGCATTTCTACTTACCTCCCGGATCCTCCATGAGTTTGGATGGGCAGGGGATAAGTAAAGAAGGTCAGCAGAACTGCTTGATTGGTAGCCATTCTTGGAATACGATTCTGACCGAATTCATGTCCTTGTCAAATAAGGCAGGAAAGGAGAATGTCATGGCCATGAGCATGCAATTAAGCCTCTATCCGCTGCGGCAGGAACGGCTCGGTCCCGCTATCGAGGAAGCCCTGACCATCCTGAAGGATCGAGGTTTGGTGGTGAAGACAGCAGAGATGAGCAGCGTGGTGTGGGGGGAAGAGGACCAGGTCTTCGGCGCCCTGAAAGAGGCCTTCATGAAGTCGGCGGAGAAAGGGCAGGTGGTATGGATCCTGACCCTCTCGAATGCCTGCCCGTTACCAGGGGCCAAATAACACGTCCGACATGATGTGGCCCTCTTCTGGAGCTCCGACTGCCGCTACCTGGAGGAGAGGAAGAAGAACCGGGCGAGAAAATAGACCAGCAGCGAGGGGAAGATGATCGCTGCCAGCTTTCGCCGCACACGCCAGTAGGACAGGCGGAAGATGGCGTAACAGCCTGCCCCGCACAGGATAAGAAAAAAGGGATCGGTGAGCAGGACCAGATTCAGGCAATAGGTCTTGGGGCTGAGGGGCCAGAAGGGGGCCATGCCCCAGGTGATCGTCAGATCCAGCAGGAGGTGTCCGAGTCCGCCCAGGGCAGAAAGGCCGAGCAGCGCCGGGAA
>JAZDMQ010000007.1:0-26556 GCA_043800755.1 bacterium
TTCTCCGATTAGCCGAATCTCCCTCTTGCTTCAGGGTGATCTCCTTCCATTGGCAGCAGATCGTCAGGGGAATTGAGGGTGAGCCTTCGGAAGGCGTGAGAAAGGCCGCTGGTAAGGCCCCATCAAATTTTTCTTTAAATCTGGAGGGGGAATGAGGTATAAAGATTGATTCGGAACGGAGGGAACGCGTGAGGACCACGGGCGGGTTAGATCAAGAGGAGAGGCTCTATCGCTGCTTGTTCTGGATGGCGGTCGCTGCCTCGGCCATTATCTTCTTCTGGGGGATCTGGGCACTACCCATCCTTTCCTTGAACGAAGGGAGAAGGATGCTGGTGGTGAGGGAGATGTTGTCCGGCGGGAACTGGCTCCTCCCCACCATGGGAGGGAAGGTCTACATCACCAAACCCCCTTTGTTCTACTGGGTCGCTGGCCTCTTCGGCCTCCTCTTCCGCACCTCTGCCGAGTGGGTGGTCAGGCTCCCCTCCGCAGCCAGCGCCCTCTTCCTCACCTGGTTTACCTATTCCCGGATCGAGAAGTATGCGGGGCGCTGGCCGGCCCTCTTTTCCGCCATCATCCTGATTACCTCCTACAAGTTTACCCTCTATGCCCGGCGAGCGGAGATCGAGATGCTGCTGGCCCTCTGCTGCACGGTGGCGATGTTCCTCTTCCTCGATTACCTGAAAAGGCCTGAGGTCCGCTGGCCGCTCTATCTCTCCTATTTCTTTTGGGGGTTGGCCTTCCTGACCAAGGGCCCGGCGATCCTCCCCTTCTTCCCCCTCCCCCTACTCCTCTTATGGCTGATCCGCCGCGACAAGAACATCCTCAAGGGCCTCTTCTCACTCAAGGGATGGGTCCTCTTCGCCCTGGTCGCCTTCCCCTGGTATATCTACACCTTCCTTAAATTGGGTGGGGGCCGCTGGGAATGGTTCTTCGAGAAGGATATCCTCGGAAAGACCTATTGGGCCAAGGAAAGGGACCCCCTCTATCAATACCTATTGGATCCGGTGGTCAACTTCCTCCCCTGGGTCCTCCTTATCTTCTATAAGACCAGGGACCGCCTGAGAGGATTATCGGCCAGCCTGGATGCCCTTTTCTGGGGCTGTTGGTTCCTGGTGCCCTTCATTCTCGTGGGGAGCTGTGCGATCAAACACGCCAAGTACATCCTGCCCCTCTTCCCGGCGGTGGCCGCCATTTTGGGGGGCTGGAGCGCCAGTGCCTACTCTGACCTGAGGAAGCGAATAGGGAAAAAGGCCGATCGGACAGCCCTCCTGGTGGTGGGGGGACTGCTCCTGGGATGGTCCCTCTACTACGCCCTGGCGGAGCCGCATCTTTTCAATTACCGTTATAGCTGCATCAAGCCCATGATCGAGAAGGTCAGGCAGGTGCAAGGCAGCGCCCCTCTGCTCTTCTACAACCGCAAGCATGAGAGGCTCATCTATTATTACCAGAAGCCCATCTCCCACCTTCATGAGGAGAAGCTGGACAAGATGCTTGCAAGCGGGGCTTCCTTCTTGCTGATTGCGGAAGATAAGGATTGGAAGGAATTGGAGGGCAAGGGGCTGTGTGTGCTGGCCGAGTATAAGCCCTTTCTCCAACGCAACAAGGCGGCCCGCCTCTTCGGAAGCCCGGACTTCTGCAAAGAGGGAGGGGCGGATCCCGGGGCTCTACGAGAGTGAAGGGCGAGGGGGATTCCCCTTCCCGGAAGCCTGTAGTCGAGTTTCCCATGAGGTAACTTGTATGGTCGGTTGGGAGCACGCCATCGGCGATTACCACCTGGGCAAGGACCAGTTCCTCTCGGACCTAGTGGAGGCGGTGGAATTCCAGGTCGCGCACTGCGAAATCTATCGCTTCCTCTGTGCCCGCCAGGGCTTTTCGCCCTCCCGGGATTTGAGGCAGGAGGCGGATCTCGCCCCGATCCCCTATCTCACCTCCAACGCCTTCAAGGAATCCCGGCGCCTTTACGAGCGCCTACTTACCCTCCCCCCGGACCGGATCACCCACTGGACGACCTCGAGCGGCACCAGCGGGGATCGCAGCGTGGTGGGCCGCACCGGGGCGGAGATGGCGGCCTACCGGGCTGCCTACCGGGTGGGATTCTCAGAATACGCCGGCCATGCGGCCTTTGATGAGACCCTCCTCTTCTTTCCCGATCCCGGCCAGGTGATCGGAAGAGGGGGACAATTGCGGCAAGGGACCATCGAGCCCTTTGGCATCTTCGTGGGCTACGAGGCAGGCGATCTCCGGGAGGGGGCCAGCCGATCTTACCTCCCTCAATGGGATCCCGCCCGACAGGATTTCGTCGTGCATGGGCCGGCCCTGTTCGATCAGCTGCGGAGGCTGGATTCCGCGGGGAAGACCGTCTATCTGGGCGGCGCACCCGCCATCGTCGGCTCGATCTTGGGCCAGCATCAGCAGAGCCGGGAGACCTTCTCCTTTGGAAGGCGGTGCAAGCTCCAGTTCGGGAGCGGGGGATGGGAGGCTGTGCGAGGGCTGCTCGGGGTCAGCAAGGGACAGGCCAAGGCCGAGCTGGTGAGCCGACTGTGCGCGATTCTGGGAATCCGGGATCCAGCCCTGGTGGACGATAGCTACGGCGCCACCGAGACCCCGGGCGCCCTGATGGGACATTTCTCCCCTCGTTATGGGGATTTCATCTTCCATCAGCCGCCCTGGCTGCGGTTGATCGTGCGCCATCCCCAGACCCTGGCCCCGGTGACCGAGGCCGGCGGCGCGGGCCTGCTGGAGGTCATCATGCCCTACGGCGCAGGCAGTTATGCGGGCGTGGCGATCCTGTTGGATGATGTGGCGGAGATGGTCTCCCAGCAGGCCTGCCCGGAGTGCGGACGGCCCGGGATGGCGATCCGCATCCTGGGCCGAGCGGTGGAGGGTTCAGGCGGCGGCCGTGGCTGCGGGGCGATCACGGGAGGCTGAGGCAGAGACATGAAAGAGCAGAGACAGACCTACACCCTAAAACCCTTCGGCCTGGAGGCGAGCCACGGGCAGGAATTGTGGATGGAGCACGGGCCCTTGGCCCTTCGCCTGGTCGCCGTCTCGCCCGAGGAGATCGCAGGGGTTGCCTCCCGGCTCAAGAGACAGGTCGAACACGCCCATGCCCGACCTTTGGCCCAGAATATCGAGGCCCTCCGCCAGGTGGGCCTGCTCTGGTCAAACCATTCCTACCCGCCCCGTCAAGAGGCCTTGCAGGTCCTGCCGGCCCTGACCCACCTCTCCCCTTCCATGGTGGAGGCCGAGATGGGAGAGCTATGTCGGCTCCTCCGTCCCGAGACGCTCTATCGCTGGATGGAGCGAGAACTGGGGACCTCCAGTGTGATGGAGTCCTGGCTGGAATCGGATGCCTTCCTGATCCACCGCCAGCCACGAGGACTGATCTTTCATAACCTCTCAGGAAATGCCTTCCTCCTGCCGGCCCTGTGCATCCTCTTCGGCCTGTTGACCAAAAACACCACCCTCCTGAAGCTGGCCACTGCCGAGCCCTATTTCGGGATCCGCTTTGCCGAAAGCCTGCGGGAGGTGAGCCCGGAGGTGGCCGAGGATATCGCGGTGCTCTATTGGGCCGGGCAGGACGAGGCCTGCTATCATGCCCTATTCCAGCAAGGGCTAGGGGCGGTGGTCGCCTGGGGGGATCGCCGTGCGGTCCAGGCCCTCTCCATCTATGCGGGTCAGTTCCGCACCCGCTTCATCGATCATGGGGCCCGCTTGGGGATCGCCCTCATCGACCGCCTCCGCCGGGAAGAGCTGGCCCCGGTGACCCAGGCCTTAGCGAAGGACATTGTGCCTTGGGAGGGGTATGCCTGCATCTCCCCGCCCTTCCTCTTCGTGGTGGAGGGGGAAGTCTCGGCCCTGGAATTTGCCGAGGCCCTCTTATCGAGCATGGAGGCCCTGCGGAGCGAATCGAGCCCCGCCTCAAACCAGCCCGACATCCCTCGCACCTCCGCCCTCATCGCCAACCGGGAGTACTATTTCTTCCAACTGGAGGCGGAGGGCCGGGGGAAGGTGCTCAGCTCATCCGCCACCGGGACCACGGTGATCTACTCCGAGCGCCCCCCCACCCTGAAAGACCTGGAGCTCTGCTCCGGCCATATGGTCATGGTCTGCCGGGCGAGCCGCCTGGAGGAGGTCCATTCCACCCTGGCGGAGCATGGCCTGGGCGACTACTGTCAAGCAGTCGCCTTTTATGGGCGGGAAGATGAGTCCCACGAGCTCCTGGATCGACTGACCCTGGCGGGCATCTCCCACATCGGTCGGCCGGGAGGCCTGAACGACAAGGAGGTCGGTTTCTCCCACGATGGGATATGGAACCTGCAAGAGTTGACGCGCCTCGTCACCCGGAGTCGCCCATGAAACTCGACTCAAACCCCGGCCCCGGCCAGGGCCATGGAGAGAGAGGGAAAGATCCCAGGATCATTTCCCTGGAGCCCTGCGCCCCGTTTTCCCTTCAGGGAAGGGAATGCCGCCTGGCCTGTCCCGGTCTTGAGCTCGTCTATCCCGAGGCCTCTGCCCCGGAGGTGGTAGCCGTGGTGGAGGCTTTGAAGGCGCGCCGAGGCGCGGCCCACGACCGCCCTCTCCGGGAAACCCTGGAGGCCCTGGACCGCCTCGGCCGGCTCTGGGGCGAGGAGGGCTCCCCCTGGCGGCGGGAGGCCCTGGAGGTCCTGCCCGATCTGACCCGTCAGTCCCGGGAGATGGTCAAGCACGAGCTGGACATGGTCTGTCAGCTCCTCTGGCGAGCCAACTTGCGGGAGTGGATCGTGCGGGAATTGGGCAGCATGGAGATCCTGGAGGACTGGGTGGAGGCGGGAGAGGTGATGGTGCACCGCCAGCCGCGAGGGCTCATCTTCTTCAACCTGGCGGGGAACGCCTTCATCCTCTCCGCCCTGAGCATCCTTTTCGCCCTGCTAAGCAAGAACGTGGCCCTCCTCAAGCTCTCCTCCGAGGAGCCCTACTTTGGGGTGCGCTTCGCCCAGAGCCTGCACCAGGTCCATCCCGACCTCGCTCAGGATGTGGCGGTCCTCTATTGGCCCGGGGACAGCCAGGAGACCTACCAGGCCCTCTTCGGAGCGGGGTTGGGGGCAGCGGTTGCCTGGGGGGAGGCCGCCTCGGTCAGGAAGATGGCCCTGCTGGCAGCTCAGCACCGCACCCATTTCGTGGACCACGGCCCCAAGTTCGGCCTGGAGGTCATCCAGAATCCCTCGCACCAGGATGCGCGTCCCTTGGCCTATAATGTGGCCTTGGACATCGTGCCCTGGGAGCAGTACGCCTGCCTTTCCCCCCGGGTGGTCTTCGTCCAGGACGGGGAGGTGGCCGCCGAGGCCTTTGCCCAGCTCCTGGCCGAGGAGATGGAGCGGGTCTCCCAGGAGCTGCCCAACGACAAGATCGATTGCCGGCGGGCCTCCCCCGTCCTCTCTAACCGTGAATACTATCTCATCCAATTGGAGATGGCTGGCCTGGGCCGCCTCTTCGTGTCAGAGGGGGCCAACTGGACCGTGGTCTATTCGAGCATCATGCCCACCGCGGCCGACCTCGATGCCTGCCAGGGGCGGTTCATCATCGTCTGCCGGATTGAAGATCCAAAAGAGGTGCTGGCCTTCATGGATGAGAATCGCCTGGGGCCCTATCTGCAGACCATGAGCTACCAGGGGGCCGATCTCGACTTCATCCAGGCCGCCACCCTCCGGGGGATCTCGGATGTGACCCTGCCCGGCCAGGTGAATGTGAAGCCCCTCGGCTCTTCCCACGATGGCCTGTACAACCTGGCCGAGCTAACCTATGTCGCCTCCCGCAAAAGGACCGTGGCGGAAAAGGGGGCCCGTCTGACCTGGGATGAGGAGGTCGCACAGCGCTTCGCGGGGATGCTGGAGCTCACCCCCAATCTCTTTCGCGAGGTGGCCAAGGAGACGGTCTCCGAGGTGGCAGAGGCCAACGCCCGGAGCCGGGGCGCGACTTCCGTAGAGGAATGGGACCTGGTGCACGCCTACCTGCAGAAGACCCCGGAGGTGTTTCAACCTCAGGTCATGGAGAATGCGATCGCCGTGGGCATCGACATGGAGCGGTACCTGACCAGGGAACGGATCCTGCAGATGCAGGGCCTCTCCCGCAGGATGGCCTGGGATCAGGTGCAGCGCCAGTTTCATCCGGATGTGACCTGGTTCGAGTGGTGCATCACGCCCCGCTGCAACCTGCGATGCCGCTACTGCTACGAAGAGGCGGGGGCGGAAAGTGCAGGCCGGACAGAGAGGGAGCTGACCACCGGCGAGGCCATTCACATCCTTCGTTCCCTGGGGCATGCTGCCCGGGAGCTGGATCGGCAGTTCGTGATCTGCTGGTCCGGGGGCAAGCCGCTCTTGCGGCAGGACCTGTTAGGGCTGGTCGCCTGCGCCCGGGAGGAAGGGATGTTGAACAGCATTGCCACCAATGGCGCTCTGCTCACCCCGGAGCTGGCCCATCGCCTGCGGGAGCTGGAGGTAGCAAATGTCCTGATCAGCGTGGATAGCCTGGAGCCGGAGATCCACGACGAGCTCCGGGGAAAAGGCAGCCATTCCCGCGCCCTGCAGGCGATCGAGCATTGCCGGAGGGCAGGCCTGCTGGTCATGGTGGAGACCGTGGCCACCCGCCACAACTGGCAGGAGATCGGCAAGCTGAAGCGCTGGGCGGAGGAAGAGGCGGGGTCCCTCTTCTTCTATCGGCCTGCCTTGCAGGTGGGGCGGGCGCGGGAGAGCGAGATCCTGATGAGCCCGGAGCAATACCGGAGCCTCTATGACGAGCGAAACCGCGAGGTCTTCGACCGGCTGAAGAGGGGCAAGGCAACCTCCATCCCCCTTTTCTCCATCTTCGATCTGGTGCCCTTTGCCCACACCCCGGCCACCCAGAAGGAACGGGAGCACTTGGAATGGGGCGTGGGCTGCCAGGCCTGCCGGCTGATCCATGGCATCTCCGCCTCCGGCGACCTCCTGCCCTGCATCCGCCTCAAGCTCCCCTTGGGCAATTTGCTCCAGGAGGACTTCGTCAAGATCTCGGAGAAGGAGATCTATCGTCGTATCGCCCTGCGCAAGGGGCGAGGCGGCCCTTGTGGCGACTGCTCACATGTCGAGCTCTGCGGCGGGGGGTGCCTGGCCGAGGTGATGGCGCTCGCCGGCGATCCCTTCGCAGGCTGGGAGCGGTGCTGGCTTCGAAAGAGAAAGGAATGAGTCACATGAATCAGATCGTCAATCGGATCGGAGACTTCTCCTTGACCCCCGAGCAATTCTTCGCTGACCTGCAGGCGACGACCATGGCCCAGTTTCAGGAGTGCGCTGCCTACCGTGCCCTTTGTCAACGCCACGGCTTTGACCCGGATCGGGACTTGCAGCGGCCCGGGGATGAGGTGAAGATTCCCTGGATCACCTCCAACAGCTTCAAGCGGTCTCATCAACTCTTTACCAGGCTGCTGCGGAAGCCGCCCCCCGCCATCGAGACCTGGACCACCTCCAGCGGCACCAGCGGTGATCCGAGCATCGTGGGGCGAACCGGATCTGAGATGGCAGCCTACCGGGGGGCCTACCGGGCCGCCTTCTCCCATGTCGCCGGCAGGGAGAAATGGGATGTGAGCCTCCTTTTCTGGCCCGATCCCGACCCGATCCTGGCCCGCAGCGAGCCCTTGATGAACGGGAAGGTGCAACCCTATGGCCTGCACATCGCCTTCGAGGCAGGGTTCACCCAAGACCCAGGCGCCCGCCGATTCGTGGCCCAATTCGACCCGCAGACCAGGCGCTTCTCCATCGACAGTGAGGTCGTCCTGGCCGCCCTGCACCAGGCGGAGGAGGCCCAAAAGACGGTCTTCATCGGCGGCTCGCCCATCCTCATCTATCAGGCCCTGTATCGGTATGCCAGAGAGAGGGGTCACTCCTTCGCCTTTGGAGAGCGCTGCCAGGTGCAGTTCGGAGCCGGGGGATGGTCCGGGAGAAAAGGAAGCATGGTGGCCCAAGAGCCGATCCCCAAGGGCGAGTTCATCCCCGCCCTGTGTAAGCTGCTGGGCATCGAATCCAGCCGTTCCGTCTACGACATGTGGGGCTCTACTGAGACCTCCTTCGCCATGCCCGCCCATTTCTCGGAGCCCCGGGGGGATTTCCTCTTTCATGCCCTTCCCTGGGCCCGGATCATCCTGCGAGATCCGCAGACGCTGGAGCCGATCGAGCGGCCGGAGGAAAAGGGACTCCTCGAGGTGCTGACCCCCTATGGCGTGGGCAGTTACGCCGGAGTGGCCATTCTGATCGACGATGTGCTGGAGTTAGTTGGGGCAGGAGATGGCCCGGACTGTGGCTTCGGCGACCGCTGGTTTCACTTCGTGGGCCGGGCCGAGGGAGCCGAGGCCAAAGGGTGCGGGGCCATGGCTGCTGATTGGGTGGAGGAGGGGTTGTAAGACTCTATCGAAAGAGGACCTCATCGAGGAAGGGGGTGGCAGCTCATGAAGGTGCTCGGCATCTGCGGGACCCACAAGCGGAAGGGCAAATCAGCCAGTGAATGGATGCTGAAACAGGCATTGGCCGCAGCCGAGGAGATGGGCGCGAGCACCGAGGCGATCCGCTTGATCCAATACCATATCGAGCCCTGCCTGGCCTGCAACTTCTGTCTCTGCGGCCGTCCCTGCCCACTGCTCCAGGACCCCAAGGACCAGGCCCGGCTCGTCTTCGAAAAGATGTATGAGGCGGACGCCTTCATCTTCTCCTCGCCGGTCTATGCCTACCAGACGCCGGCCACCGTGATCAACCTCCTGCACCGGACCCGTCCCTTCCACGAGTTCGAGCGGGCCAGGGTCTGGGGCAATTCGATCACTGCAGTCGAGAAAAATCCCTTCTCCGGCGCCCCGGTGGGCAATATGGCGGTGGGGGCCGCGGTAGGCCTGGAGGGGGCACTCTATGGACTATTGCACCCCTTGATGGCGATGGGGGCCACCTCGGTGGCCTGTACCGGGATTGCCCTCATGGACTCGGAGATGAGGAACCTGGTCAGCATCGGGGGGGAGGTGGCCATTGAGCACCCCGGCTTCCGGAGGGTGGCGGAGGAGGCCAATCAAAACTACGAGGAAAACGACTGCGCCGCCGACATGGCGCGTGCGGTGGGGCGGTGGGTGGTGCACATCTACCGCTCGGCGGTGTTCCAGAGAACCAAACTGCACATCCGGCTTTGATCCGAGCCGTCCGGCGCTGAGGCTCACTCCTGATATCGCTCTTTGACCTCCTCGAATCTGCCACAGCCCCGCTTGCCCTCCGGGCACCTGCCCCGATCCAGGCACTTGGGGCCTGCCCCGCCGAAGATCCCGGGATAGGCAGGGCGTAACAGGTCCAGCATCTTCTGGGCCACCTCCCGGATCTCCCACTGGGCCCGATTGCAGAGACGCTCCCCAAAGAAGTGCAGCAGCTGGCGGGCGTTCATGGTGACGAAAATCTTGCTCTCGCAGGCATTGGGGAGCAGATAGCGCGCGTCCTCCTGGCTGGATTCCCCTGCCCCTCCTAAGGCCTGGTTCATCGCCCGATACCGCTCCGCGATGAGCTCCATCGTCTGCCGGAGGAACTCCTCCGCCTCGACCCGCTTCCCCTCCAGAAGGATCCATTTGCCTTTCAGTTGTGGAGGCACGATGTAATCGAAATCTCCCTCCTCCACGAAACGCTGGCTCCGCTGGGAATAGCTGGCGATGCGATGGCGGACCAGTTGATGGGTCATGGCCCGGGAGACCCCCTCCAGGTAGAAGGTGAAGCTAACATGTTCCAGGGGGGAGAGATGCCCCCAGGAGCGGAGCTGCCTCACGAAGCGGCCGGCCGCCTCCGACCCCTGCTGCAGGATCTCCTCCGTTTCCGCAGAATAGCAAAGCTTGCCCGCAGCCGCGACGACCTGCTCTGGCTCCGGGGTGAAGGCAATCAGGGTCACTTTGGAGGCGACGGGCTTCATAAGGCTACCTCATCCCTGTGTCATGGATCACTGCGCAATGGATTACTCACCCTCCCCGGGCACGCCCATATCCTTGGCTGAGCTGGGCTCGGCGCCGATCCGGGAGAGATCCTGGGGAAGCCTCTGGGCCGGGGCGCGGGACTTAATCTCCGCCTGCACCATCTCCTTGCTGCTCACTACCTTGAGTTTCTCGAAGAGGAAGGCAAATTTCTCCTCCAGCCTGGAGCCGATCTGTCCCCTGATCTCTTCCGGCAAGCCCCAAAATTCTTCTTTGAAGGTGCCGAAGGCACGCTTTCTATTCTTGTAGATGAATTGCTCCTCGGTCTCCCCCTCCTTGCGCTCGCTGGAGGGGTCCTTCTTCAGGTGCTCGTAGATCTCCTGTCGCAGCTCGGCTGGGAAGGCTGGATCCTCGAAGATCATGTTCTGGAACTCGGTGGCCAGATGGATCTCCGCGGTCCCCCGTTGGGGAAAGAGGTGGAAGACCTCGGGGGGAAGGGTGGAGGCCCCATGTTGCACCGCCCCGCTCAGGCCATACTCCTCCCGGGCGGCGCGGGAGAGGCGCTCCAAGGTATCGAAATCGAGCTTCACCTGGGCTACCTTGCCATCGGGCATGGGCACCCCTCCATGGGTAGTCCCGGTCTGGACGCTGATTTTGGAGATGCCCTTCAGGTCCGCGCTTTTCTTGGCCAATTCCTTACGCAAGCCGTCCATGAAGGCCCGAAGCTCCTCCACCGTGCTGTTCTTCCTCCCCACCTCCCCGATCTCCCCTCCCACCGACACCTGGATTCCCTTGGGTTGAATCCCCCGGATGTAGGCCGTAAAATCGGCCACCAGCTCGTAGTTGAGCTGCTGCTGCTCCACGAGAGTGGATTGGGAAAGGTCCACCAGGGTGGAGGAGTCGATGTCGATGTTGTAAAAGCCCGCCTGGATCGACTCTTTGATCAAAGATCGGATGGCGCCAAGCTCCGCCGCCCGATCCGCCTGATAGCGCTTGGCGCTGATCTGATAGTGGTCGCCCTGGATGAAGATCGGCCCCGCATATCCCTCCTTGATCCCGGCCGCCATGAGGCAGGCTGCGTATTCAGGTGGCCTCTGGGCAGTGTAGCCGATCTCCGAGCGGGCGATCTCGAAGATGAAGGCTCCCACCTGGCCCTTCAGGGCCGCCCGAAAGACCGCCCGGGCCACATCATAGGTCAGGCCCCGGATATTGATGGCCGGGACGGTGAAGCCGGTGTATCTCCCCTTGCCCATGGCCTGGTAAAGCTCCTGAATGGAGGCGGGAAAGATCCCGGATGACTCGGCCAGGGCCCAGATGAGCCGCCGGGCCCGGGCCTGCTCCGCCGGATCGGGTGCAAAGGCCGCCCTATGCACCAGATCATCGATGAGCCTCCCCTTTAGCCTGGGCAGATCGGTGATCTGCACCACCCCCCCGGCGTCAATCTGAATGGCCTGCTCTAAATCTCGGGCCAGCTCCGTCCATCCCCGATCATTCATTGGATCACCCCCTGCTGCTGGGGAGGAAAATTCTCATTTCCTCCCCCGATCACCCTAAAAGGACTGCCCTCCCGCTCTGTGATGAGCGAGGGGCAAACCAGATCCCGATCTCTCACGACGTCCCTTCCCGGAGGCCAAATTAGCACACGCCGAGGGCGCGCTCACGCCATTAATCGGCGGAGGAGGCCCTTTGGGTTGGCTCATCTTTGCGCCGGGGTTCGGCCAGTTGATCTGGGATCGTTCGATTTCCTGATAACCTGGCAAAAAATCATAACCAATCGGCTCGAGATCAGTTATAATCCAACCATCTTAGAATCGGTGGGGGGCGCCCAGACCCAAGGAACAAAACCCTCAAACGGACTGTCTAATTTAAGTGAAGAAAGAAAAGCAGATCGCAAAAGATGAAGACGAGGAGTTGGTCTCCTTATGCCAGAAGGGAGAGGTGGATGCCTTCGAGGCTTTGGTACGAAGGCACCAGAAGCGGATGTTCAACATCGCCTTCCGTATGCTCGGCGATTATGACGAGGCGACCAGCCTGGTGCAGGACGCCTTCCTCTCTGCCTATCGGGGGATCAAGGGTTTTAGAGGAGAGTCCGCTTTCTCCACCTGGCTCTGTCGGATCGCCATCAACCTCTCCAAGAACCGCCTCCAGCAGCTGAAGGCTCAACTTCGGCACGAGGCCTTCTCCCTCGACGACCCGCTCCTCTCCGATGATGGCCAAATCAAGATCGATCCCGCCTCTGGCAACCCTTCGGCCCTGGAGGTCCTGGAGAAAAAGGATATCCAGCAAAAGGTGCAGGGGTGCATTAATACCCTCGATCCTGAGTTCAAAGAGGTGCTCATCTTAAGAGATATTCAGGGATTTCCCTATGAGGAGATCAGCGAGATGCTCCGCATCCCGGAGGGCACGGTCAAATCGAGGCTCTTCAGGGCCCGAGCGTCTGTCAAGGATTGCCTGAAGAAGTTCATAGGAGACCTGTGATGGAATGCCAGCAGATTCAAGAGAGGCTTTCTGCATATCTTGAGGGCAGCCTTCCTCCGGCGGAGAAGGCCCTGATCGAGCAGCACTTGAAGCCCTGTCAGAGATGCCAGGAGGCTTTGGCCGACCTGCGGAAGACGATTGAGGTGGTGCAGGGGCTTCCCGAGGTCGAGCCGCCGGCCTGGTTGACCCAGAGGGTGATGGCCAGGGTACGATCAGAGGCCGCCCCGAGGAAGACGATCTGGGAAAGGCTCTTCTATCCCATTCCTGTCAAGTTGCCGCTCGAAGCTGCTGGGGTGATTGCCATCGCCGTGGTCACCATCTACGTCTTTAAAGGGATCCAGCCCGAGATGCACCTGGGCAAGGCGCCCTTGGAGGGGATGAGAGGGCCGACGATCTCCGAGGTAAAGAGGCCGGCTGTCCCTCCGAGTTCCATGCCGGAGGGAAAGACACAAGAAAAAGAGAAGGCGATTTGGGGCAAGGGCATTGAGCCAAAGCCCACGCAGCCTCCGGAGCAGCCAATGAGCCGAGGCAGGAAAGAAGCCCCGGCCCCAGCGCTGAGATTCGACCGAACTGCCCCGTCCGTGGGCGAAGGCAAAAGAGCGGAGCCGAGACGCGAGGTCCTCTCAGACAAAGAGGAGGCAGGGTCTGGCTTTGATCTGGCAAAGCCAAGAGACGAATTGAAGTCCGGCGCCCGCCCTGCCGCACCCCAGCCTGAGGCCCTGGCCAGGAAACCGACGGGGCAGCCAGCGACTCAACGCCAACAAGGGGCCCAGGCCCCTGTCCCAGCTGAACGGGAAAACCGAGCGATGTCATCGGTCGGCGCCATTGTCAAAGATGAATCCAGGCCCGAGTCCCTTTCGGCCGCGCCCAGGGGAGGGGAAGCCCACGAGGAGAGGGTAAAGGAAAAATCGGACCGCCAGGCCCTTTCCGCTGCACCAGCAGCCAAGGCCCTGGCAGAGAAGAGGCAGGCTGCCATCCATCTGACCCTCGCAGTCAGGGATCTGGATGCTGCCATACCTGCGATTGAGAAGGCGCTCTCCCAGCTGGGCGGAAGGATCATCAAGATGGAGACCACCGAGGGCAAGATCGTTCTCTCCGCAGAATTGAGTTCAAACCAGGTGAGGAGACTGCTCGATCGCCTGCGGGACCTGGGAGAGCTCAAGGGAGGGACAGTCGATTCTGCAGCCGAGGAAGGTGCAACAGAGATGATCAGGATAGAGGCATTAAGGGCTCAATAGGCCAAATGGCAGGCTTAACTTGGTCTGCGGGTTGGATTTGTCAACTGTGTAGGCCTGGCCCCTTTAACGATCATGGCCACGGTCCTCTGCCTGCGGAGTGAGATCTGGATCATCGCTTTCTGCGCCATGATGGGCTATACCGCCTACTATCTTCTGTTTCTGTGGACAGCGTCGTGGTACATTCCGGGCTTCTTTTCGATCTGGAACGGCAACGTCCTCAGTGGCATACGCCTTCTCGGCATGCCGGTCGAAGAGGTATTGTGGATCGTCACCTTCAGCGGCATGTGGTCTTCATCGATGGCCTAGGTGCTGGATGCAAAGTTGAACCAGGTCCACAGAAACGCACCTCATTCGGCACAGGGGCACACGCATCATCAGCTCGAAACTTGGGAGCATAGAAGGGGGCGGCCGTGAAGGGGTTTTTCCAGAACTATCCTTATCTCTGGGCCAGTCTCCTGAGTCTTTTCGTATTCGTCACCCTGAGCGTCCTCTTGCTCCGGAAAGATCACCGAAACACCGTGATCTTTAGCGGGCTCGTAAATTCGACCGCCTTCGTCTTTCTCATCCATTTGGAAGGCGTGTACTGGAGTCCGGTGCGCCTCGGCCATCGCTTGCTCGGCATGGAAGATGTCATCTGTTCTTTCATCGTAGCAGCGATGGCGTGGTTTGCCGTGGCGCTCGTGCTGGGCAACAGGATTGTCTACACATTCCGAGCAGAGGTCTGGATAAAGCGGTTTATATCTCTCTCGGGGGCATCGGTCGCGCTGTTTCTCCTTCTCTGCCAGATCGGATGGAGCGGCATGACGGCGCTTGTCGTCACCTGCCTGTCCGTGGGCTCCACGACGCTCTGGTGGCGACGGGATCTGTGGCCGCTGGCCCTCGCCGGCACGCTCATATTCCCTCTGCTCTATCTCTTGATGGTGAAGATCGACTTTTGGATCTGGCCCCGTTTCGTCGAACAGTGGAATGCGGTGGGGCCTTGGGGGAGAGGATATTGGGGGATACCGCTGGGCGAGATCGCCTGGTCCGTCGTGTTCGGCCTGTATTGGCCCTTGTTCACCGGTCATATCTTCGATATATCGCTGAAGAGGCAACCCTCGCAACCTGCCTCCGCGGTGGGGATCGGACGGCATATCAGGTCCGCCCTCACACCACCTGCCCGTCGACCATCTCGATCGTCCTCTGCGTAAACCTCGCCACCCGGTCCTCATGGGTCACGATGATGATGGTCGTGCCTCTTGCCTCGTTGATCTCTTGCAGGAGGCGGAGTACCACCTCAGCATTTTTCGTGTCCAGGCTCCCGGTCGGCTCGTCCGCAAGCATCAGCTCCGGTTCATTCAAGTTGGCTCGTGCGATACACACGCGCTGGCGCTCACCCGCCGAAAGGGTACTAATGTCCCTCCGCGCCTTGTCCGCCATATCGAGCTGGGCAAGGATCTCCATGGCCCTCCTGCGGGACGAACCCCCCACGAACAAACGGTATGACAGGGGAAGGAGTAGGTTCTCAAGCACATTGAGACGGGGATAGAGATAGAAGTCCTGAAAGATGTAGCCGATGTTCTCTCGCCGATAGAGCGATTTATCTCTCATTGCAGCCAGGGGGCGGCCCTTGAAATAGATGCTTCCCGAGGTAGGCGAGATCAGGCCGGCTATGAGGTGAAGGAGGGTGCTCTTTCCGCTCCCGCTCGGCCCTTTGATCCCCACCAACTCCCCCGCACGAATGGCGATATTCACCTCTTTCAAGGCCTGCATCTTCGTCTGCGGATAGACCTTGGTGAGATCGACCGTGCTGATGATCGGATTCCCTTCCCGGCTACTCACCTCGAATCACCTCGATGGGATCGAGACGGACCGTGATCCACGACGGAATCAGGGCGGCCACGACCCCCACCAGCAGGATCAATCCCACGATCTTGAACAGGAACCCATAGTCCCATGCCGGGACCAGGAATACCAGATCCATCCGGTCGAATAGGTAATCCATGGAGTAGCGTCCGGCAATTGTGCCCAGGAAGCCGCCCATGACGGTGATGAGAAGCGTCTCCCAGAAGACGAGTTGAATGACCCGCCGCTTCTGCCAACCGAGGGCGATGAGTATCCCCATGAGCTTTCTCTTCTCGAATATGCTGGTAATCATGGTGTTGGCGAGCCCGAGCACCACGGCTACGATGGTAATGGCCGCGATGAGAAGCGATATCTTCTCCCCCATGACCATCTGCTTGGTCTTTTCTCTGATGAATACATCGGCATTCTGTGCGCTCACCTCGGGATGGGACGCCTCGATGGCCTGGGCGACCTCTCTGATTCGATCCTCACGCCTGTACTCCTCCTTCAGCATGACATCGATGCTGGTGACGATGCCCTGCTTGTTCCGATCGATGGCCTGAAAGACCTCCAGCGGCATGATCACTGCCGATCGCTCGAAGGGGCTGTTGCTCTCGTAGACCCCAACCACCGTGAAATCCGCCCCCCCCATCCTGATACCCTGCTGCAGCGAGAGTGGCGCAGTTCTCGCCAGGACCGTGCCGATGATCACCTCCCGCCTTCCCGAGTCCGGCCTTCTGCCCTCCACGACCTTGATATTTTCGAAATGGGGGCTGTTCTCTGGCCAACCGAAGACCAGGGTGAAGCTGCGCTGATACCGTTGCACATCCATGAGCACGCCCAGGGCATCCTTCACCTGGGGCATCTCTCGGAGAGCAGCGGTGAGGGAGGAGGGCACCCTGCTGGACAGCAGATTGAATTCATCCCTCTCATACACCACGATGTCGACTCTGCGGTCGCCGTAGGCATTCCGGAAGGACCCGCGGATGCCCTCGCTCAGCCCCAGCATCATCACGCAAGCGGCAATGCCGACGGAGACGCCGGCGAGGGTAAGGGAGAGTCTTATCTTTCGCCTCAGGAGGTCCTTGATGAGAAATGTGAGGAAGGTCATGGTTGGTCTCGAGGGCCGGTCAGGCCTCGCAGGTGATATGCAATAGGTTCGCGCAGAGCATGCGGAGCATGACCTTCGCCTCGGAGGGGGGCACGACCTGCGAGAGCCTATCCCACTCCGCCTCGAACATAGACACTGCCTCTCTGCGGCACGCGTCCAATGCCCCCGATCTGCGCACCAGCTCGATACCCTCCCGCAGTGCGCCGCGGTCTTTTCTCAAGCGCTGGGAGCAGAGGATGGACTTTAGGCGCCTTCTATCGGCTTCGTTCGAGAGCTCGAGCGCCCGGAATATGACATAGGTCAGTTTCCCCGCGCGTATATCCTCCCCGCAATCCTTGGTCCATTTGGGGGAATCGGCGAAGTTGTGCACATCATCCACGATCTGAAAGGCGACCCCGAATATCTTGCCGAATTCCGCACAGGCCTGGCGGGTCGTAGAATCAGCCTGGGCGGTGACGCAGGCGATTTGGGCCATCCCTTCCGAGGCGCTGGCCGTCTTGTAGGCGTACATCTGGAGGATCTTGGGGCCGATGGAATCGCCGATCCACAGGTCGAGGTTCGCCTCGGTCAGGTTCCGGGACCAATATAGATCCAGGCTTTGGCCAAAATGGGACCTCGTCAATTGCTGGACCATGATGCGATATAATTCCATGCGTTGGTAATCGGTGAGGTGCTCATGCTGGGCCAGCAGCAGATAAGGGAGGAAATAGAGCGTATTTCCAGCATTGATGGCAATGTCGAGTCCATAGCGGCGATGGATACATTGGTCGCCGCGGCGCGTCTTGGAGTCGTCTTCGATGTCGTCGATGATCAAAGACCCCGTATGGTTCAGCTCCAAGATGCACGAGGTCAGCATCTCGTAGGGTTCGTGGCGCACTCCCAGGGCTTCCAGCAGAAGGATCCCGAAGATGGGGCGCCAGTACTTGCCTCTACGGGACATGAGATCCCAAATGGGCCGGGCGAGGACCTCCTCATAGGCTGCAGGCTCGTGTTTCCAATGCGGCGCACCCACAAATTGCGCGATGTGCGCCTCGGTCATCGTCTTCGGGAAGAAGTCTTCGATGCAGGCATTGACGCGTTTCGCCAGATGGTCCATCTGCTTATTGAAATCGAAGATGAACCCATAGCCGTATAATTCCAGCCTGGCCCTCCCGGATACGGGCTCGCCTCCCAAGCTGCCGGAGACGGTGCCCGCACCCTCCCAGATCGCCCTGATCAAGCCGAAGACATTGATCTCTTGATCGTCCAGCAAGGGGCTAAAGGTAACCGAGAGGTCGAATTCGGGGATCTCGAGCTGCCACGACACGGGGTATCGAATCCGGGTGCGCTTGCTCTCCCAATGGCGGAGCGGCTTGAGGGTGAAGTTCTGGCAGAGGACGGGGTCCGCATCCCTTCTCCTGATCATGACAAATTGCCCTGCCGGCTGCATATTCTGCATCTCCCGGCGGACCATGACCAGGATGTCCGTTCCCTCATCGAGGTTGATGCCAAGCCAATCCCAACCGAGCAGCTTTCCGTCTTTCGGCTGGGTGATGAACCATCCACCCCCATCCCCCCACTGATGATCCATCCACCCCACCCCCTTCACCTCCTCCCCCCCGACGGCACCGGTGATCTCCAGGCGAGGATAAGTGGTGTAGGTCATGGCATCGGCCGAGGGGGACTGCGTCTCTTCGATGAGGATCCTCGGCTGGAGAGGACGGAGGTCAAGGGAGCACTTGCGTCCGCTCCCTGGTTCAACGAAGGAGAGATGGAATTGGGCATCGGAGTGAGATAGGGAAACGACATTCCAACGGATGGAGAGGGGCTTGGCAGCAAATGCCGCCTTCGTCCTCTCCAGGCGAACAGGGCGGAACGGGCCGTAGGTCTTGATCTCTTGAGTGAAGGCGCCCACCGTGGCGGGATCGAGGTTGGCGCGCCACAGGCCCGAATGGAGGTGAGTGAACAACTCGACCAGGGAGGGGTCGATTTGATTCAGCGCCTCATGGCTGGAGGTGCTCGGGTCCAGCACCGAGAGTATGCAGGAAAACCCCTGCTCGGAATTGGCCTCTGCGATCGGCAGGTGGTGGCGAAAGAGGGCGACCATGAAGTAACGCCTCCCCGAGGCATTGCCCTCATAGTATCCTTGAAAGAACCACCATTCTATGGCCCGATCCTCATGGGCGGATTCGTCTATCGATACTGGCCCCTGGCTGATCCTCAAGGAAGTTTCCATGGCAGTTTCAGTGACGATGTCGGCCTTCTTTCCGGTGGCTCCGACAAAGGCATCCAGTTCGGATAATATCTTCTCCGGCAGGCTGGACGGACAAGACTCTTCTCAAAGCGCACCCCCTCTATTACAATCTCTTACATCGGTGCTGATTGTCAATATGGAAAAACGGAGGGGGAAAGGGCAGGGCAAATCCGAGGAGAATGTGGGGTGTACCCGATCTGTCTCTTGAAGAGGGTGGCACGGGAATCATCATTAGAATGGAGCTCTTGGGAATCCAATGAATGAGCAGCTCAATGGCAAACTTGATATGTTGTCCCACTTGGATTTGTCAACTGTGTAGGCCTGGCCCCTTGCGCAGCCCGTCAATAGAATACAATTGGGCTTTTCAATTCGGACTTGACAATTCGTAAAATACCAGTTAGAGATGTATTACATTCTTAACAGAATGGGCGCGCCGTGAAAATAGAAATAATCTCATGGGATGAACAGACGGTTGATCATATTTCTAACCACTCCGTTTCACCAGAAGAAGTTGAGGAGGTGCTGTTCAATGACGCGGATACACCACTGATCTTGCGGGGTAAAGAAGGGAAATACCTTGCTTACGGAAGAACCCGTGAGGGTCGGCTTCTGCTGGTAGTGTGGGCTTCAAGATACAGAAAGACCAAGATCATTACAGCCAGAGACATGACCAAGAGGGAAAAGCAATTCTATAGGAGAGCCAAGAGATGAAAGTGCCTGAATTCAAGAGCCTAAAAGAAGAAAGAGATTTCTGGGACAGCCACGATTCCGTGGACTACCATGATGAGTTCGAAGTGGCCAAAGATGTAGTTTTCGTTCGGCCCAAGAAGGAAGTCATATCCTTGCGCCTTGAACCCAAGCTCATAAGGAGGTTGAAGGACGTGGCCGACAAGGAGGGCCTGCCGCCAACTACCTATGCCAGGATGCTAATCATTAAAGGTCTTGGGACTCATTGAAGTTCCTCGCATCGTGCTCCAACTGACTTCAATTCGCCATTGAGGTCGAGCCCGCAGAACGGACAGAAGTTGAGCTTCTTCGAAAACCGAAACCATCCACTGCCAGGCAAATACTTCAGATAGCCAATCGAGTTCCGGCACTGGGGACAACGAACTCCGTAACCCAGGAACAGGGCCGAGGCGCCGACATAACTTATTCGCCATTTGGCAGGAGAGGGTAAAAATACTTTGTTACCATGTCTGACCCCATTTCCCACTTGTTCTTGCTCTGCCTCATTGACGCCCTTTTCCGGACGGGTGTGCCAGGGACAAGTGATTGCTTGGTTTCCCATTGCGTTATCCTTGGCTAACAGTTTTCTTTCTGTCGGCCCTGCTGTTCAACCGGAACACCTCTCGTATTTGCTCTTCCGAGGCGATCGCCGGGTCCACTGACCGATACGCCGGGCTGGCGAGCGCAATGGAGTTATCCGGCGGGATCAGATATCTCCCATGCATCAGCAGGATGGAATCAACCTTCAGGTCCCTAAGTATTTGATCCCTCTCTGACACAGTCTTGGGAGAAAAGCTGACGTCCAGATTGAAGACACTCCCTATGCTGTCGAATGCCTGGCAGTCGAGGCTAATCTGCATGGAACCGTCCTCCGGGATTTCATAGCTCTCCACTTTCAAGACCCTGACAATCGTGCTCAGCTCAGCCCCGGTAACCAACAGGCAGTGCTCAAGGCTCCAGCTCTCCCCGGTTTCGCAATCCGTGATGATTCCTCGAATGATGTTTTCCTCCATGACTTCTTCCCTCCTTTCCTGGCGCGGCCTGGCGGTTACCACGACCGGCCTTGCACCGGTTAGCAGACGATGACTTGGCAGGGCACACCAGCGACTTGTTAGAATCTTTTCTTCGCAAACTCGATTGCTTCTCGGTCGGGCGAATCAAGGGAAGGGAGGCTGTTTATGTCGAACCACCTCGCCATGACAGACTCCTTTGGGGAGAGGGACAGATCTGCTTTACGTATTGTGGCAAGAAAGTAAACTACGACTATCGGGGTGCCGTCTCTGTAAGTGTTACCAAAGCTCCTTACGTAGGACAGATTCCTGATCACAGTTAGAGCATTTTGCTGTCCCAACTCCTCGCCGATCTCCCTCTCCAACGCGGCCTCCAAGGACTCTCCGGCCTTGGATACCGAACTCGCCAGTTCCACGAACCCGCCAGGTATTTCCCAGATCAATTCATCGGGGCTATCAGGTTTTCGCTCCTTCACCAACAGAATCTGCCTAGCGGCCAGATCACATATCAGAACGCTCACATTCGGGTGCGGTGACGAGTATAGGGTCCGGCCACAGTCTTCACATCTGTTTGAAGACAATTTCTCCGCACAGTAGGGACAATACTTGAACTCACTAACATCCATTGAAGTGTGTCTCCATTTCTCTGGTGGAGTGTTACAAGCACCGCAGGAATCATAAGATTACAACACGAATGGGATCCACGCAACCAACATGGCCCACTTGAGGATACCCCGGGCGCATACGAATTCGAGGGCGGGGACAGCTTCAAGATAGTTATGAACAAGAGGGATTCGAGCCTTCGGCACGCGCCTGGCCATTTCCTCGTAGTCGGCTGGCCCCACTGGTTGGACGGTCATTTGCCACAAGTCGCTATTTGGTAAACGGCCACAAAGAGAATGACCAGAACCCATGCTAACGCTATGGCACAGCTGAATAGGATCACAATCCACGAGATGCGGCCCCATGGCTGAGCTCCGATGGAGCACCTGACGGTTGGAAACACTTTGCCCTTATAAGACGACAGGTCATTGAACCGTTCGACATACCAGGCTTGCCACTTTCTTTCACGAACCACAATCCCAGTTAGAGCCAGAGCGGCCAGGATACCCGACATCGGGATCAGGTACAACAGTAGTTGGAATAGCGGCTGGGTCGGCGGGGTGCGTACAAGAAAACCCAAGGCTACGACGAGGCCTGTCTCGATAGCGATGAGAAATTCAATCCACTTCTGGCCGACTTGGTCCTGATTCTTGATCAGGTCGACAAGCCACCCCCCGATCTCACTGGATTCTTTCTTCTCGTCCTGTGCATTCGCCATCTTTTTCCTCCCATATTCTGGATACTCGCGTGTGGCTGGCAATCGACATAGGTTGGCCCTCACGGGCTTTCCTTGTCACACCACCGTACAAGCGGATCACGCATACGGCAGTTCCGCAAGCATGCCGGGTCGTGCCCGGCTGGACTTTCGGAAGTCTTCGCGCCGACTTCACCCCTCGATGAGGGACGGGCCTCAGGGACGTTCGGACAGAAATTGCGTAACAAGCAGATCTGGAGAGCAATGCACGTTCTGCGCGGACGTCCCCCTTTCCGTCCAGATAGAATATTGAAAGGATTGAACTACGTCCCCAACGTCTTGCTCTGAGGAGTATCGGATCAGCTGCGAGCGTAGCGAGTCTGCTCGCTCCGCTTGTTATGCGTCACCCTGCGCCCTTGGCTTCTCGATGTCCTTCTGCTGTTTCAGCCAGTAGTAGTGTGAGAACAAGTAACCCCAGACTACCTCGACGAGCTTCCGCACCGTCTGCCCATGTCGCGCCGTTTCCTCAAACTCCCCCGCGGCGAGCAGGGTATCAAGCCCGTGAATGGCCTCAAGCTGCTCCAGCGGATCTTTCGCCCGAGTGCCCGCTATTCTGTCCCTGAGCGCGGCACCGTTTCCTACAGGTAGGGACTCATCCGACTCCACCAATGCTTCAACAGCAAGGCGCACCGCGCCCACCATGGTGTCGAGTCGCAGTCCACTCTCTGACAAGAACCTGTAGCGATCCAGCGCTTCGACTATCTCTTCAATTCGGTCTATCCGTTCGCCAGGCGAGACGTTCGTGTCCGCCAACGTTTTGTAAGTCCGTTGGAACCTCTGCTCGTTGGTCACGAGTATGTCTTCCAGCCCAGCCTGTCGCGCCAGGTCAGAGCCAACCAGCAGCGTCGAAAGACAGAGCCTGAAGATACGTATTCCATAGGAAATGAGTGACTGGTAAGTGGGGCCTTTCACTCCCTTCGATGTGTCTGCCGCAATGAAGTGGAGCCTCTCCGCTCGTCCCTCGTGAACTATGGAGGAACGCGCGCGATAAAACTGGTCTGCCCAGACGTCCAGTCGTACCACTCTCCCTAAGAGCAAAGCGATTGCATCGACGAGGCGATCGGTCTTCTCCGTCTGGGGAAGTCCGAGAAGTGACTCGAAAGCGATTGCGAGGCTGACAAGTGAGGCGGCTTCGTTCCTGCCCTCTCGATTGGCGTCGTTGAACCAGCGAATAGCCGTAAGCACTCGCATGGAGTTCACTGAAGTCGGCTCGTCGAGCACCTTCAACAGCAGGGCGTACCCGCCTGTGCTCGCCGAACAGGCCATTTGAACGTCGAAACACAGGTCTTGGGTGTAATTGAGCGTGAGATGAGGCTCGGGTCCGTAGACACGAGAACCTCGTGTGACCCAGAAATGATGCCTGAAGTTGTACAAACCGGCGTAGCCTGGCACGTCGTCAAACTCGTCTGGCTCCACCGCGGCGCCCTCTCCGACAGACTCCACGTGGTAGTCCGGCTGCACGAGAGACGAGGAGACTCTGCCTGGCACGAAAACCACCATGCTTGCATGCTCAGAGGTCATGAATGGGTGGCCGAATACCTTATGAGGTGATGCATAGAGGTAAGCAACAACGGCTTGAATGTCTGCCAAGTTCCCCACGTCTGGGTTGGAGTAGGTGAGATCTATCAACGGCGCTACTGCATAGGAAGCCGACTTAAGGCGAAGGTCGTTCTGCAAGAACAGCATACTGGCTACTTCGCTCACCGCCGCCGCCTGGATAGAGGGCAAACCCGACACATCGTCAGTGGAACGGAACGTCACCCCACCTAGAACGACGGGGCCACTCGTCTTCAGGAAGGGAAAGACGGCGATACTGAATGTGCTCTTCGCGCTCTTCATCATTGGGTCGCTTTCGTGCGCATAACTAGGGCGTCAGGTGCGGCCCGATGGGCCGTCGCCTGCACGCGAGGTTAGGGAGCACCCGCTCGGAGCTCGGGCAAACTCGGGTAGCCTTCGAGTAGAGCCCAACACAATTCCTCTGCCAATTGCCATGATCCCGTGATCGAGGGACTAAGCGCAACAGTAACCACGCCAAAGCTGTCGTTGGTCAATCCTTCGCCGAGCGCTGAGCCGAGTTCGCGCAGATACTGGTCAGAGAAGACTCCTCCGAAGAGACCATCATCGTCAAGGTGGGTGAAGTAGTCTATATCAATATCAATGATAGAAGAGAGGTCCTCCTCACTTGGCTTGGCCATCCATCTAAGTCGCGCTGGCAGATTCCACGGATCGATGGTTTGCAGATCAGGTATGGGCGGCGGCTCGCCCTCGGCTGCTGTCGCAAATGCCCAATTGTGGATCTTGTCGCCGTCGAGTGCCAGAAGGGCGCTTGTGATAACATCCCATCGATAGAGTTCAAGCTCCTCTCCCTGCTCGGAGAACTTCGCTTGGCGGAAGGAACTCAGGTCCGACCTGTGGCTTGGGTTATGGTGTTTTAGCCAGGGACGCGCCCGTTGCCACAAGGCGTCGTAGTGACGGTCGATATGTAGGAAGTTCCACCCCCGAGGATCATTGTCCAGATGTTGCCACCAACACCACAGCGCGAGACGGTGGTTGTCCATGACGTACAACCTGTCGTGGCGCCACAGAAAGCTGTCGTGCACTGGTCCTGAGCGGCCACGCTCTTTCCACGTTATCAACCACTCTCCCATTCTCTATTGCTCGCTAACGGTCGGCGTGTCCGGCGCGGGTACCGCGTACGGACCACGCCGTTGTTCGCCGTTCCTATGTCGTGTTCCCGGAAAACGCGCCGGGCCAACCGCCTTGGGTTTCGATCACCTTGTCAATCTCGGCCATGAGGCGGATCGTCTCATTCAGGGCAACGGCGATCTTCTGGTAGTGTTGGATGTCTTCGTAGGTCAGGGTGCGCCCTTTGCGGTCCTTGAGCCACTTCTCGCAGACTTGGTAGCCGCCGATGTGGAAGTTCCAAACTGCCGCCGGTACGCCGCCGAAGTATTGGTTCGGGTTGATCCAAACGCGCTTGTCCTTGTCCGTGTATTGCACCTTCGCGATGGCATCGGTCCCCTTCTCAGGGAATTCGGTAATGAGGTCATTGAGTTTCGGCGATTCCATGAGGTGCAGGCCGACCAGTTCGCCTCCCATGGCTGCCAGACTGAAGAACAGGTCCCGGTTGCTCGTGAGCGGCAGGCGCGGGAAGTCAATCTTCAGGAACTCGGCGTAGCGCGTCCGGTAGGTCGGCGAGTGGAAGACGGCATAGGCGTAATGGAAGATGTCCTCGGGAGTCACGCCCATGGGCAGTCCGTGCGGCCCTTCCTGCGGTGCGTTGAGCCTCTCCGCCAACGCTTTCAGGAACTCAGTGTTGATGTTTGGACGGCGTTCGGCTGAAGTGTTCAGTTCGTCGGGATCGGGATAAAGGAAGAGAGGAAAGAAAGGACCACTACCAAACATCCCAGCGGTGTCAATTGCATTGACGTTCGCCAAGGTAGCAGAGACGAAGGCGTGCCTGTAACCACGTGAAGCTTGCCGTGAAGCCATCATTGCGAGATTCGGTCCTGCAATCATGTGACGCATAACCGAAAATCCAGGAGTACCAATGAAACCACGCGTCTGACCACTATACCAAGTATGCCGGACATCAAACGGACGGTATAGGATTGGCCTGAACGCCTCACTGTCCCGATGCGCGTTTACGTCGGTTTTCGCATTAACAATCTTCCAGTCACGGCTATCCGGCCCAAGTCGGTACCCCTCTCGAATCGCCTTCTCATCCAGTTCCCGGAAGTCCCGAACAGTCTGTTTGATCCCCTGTTCATCGAAGTGGATTGAGACTCCATCACGTTCGGTCTTGACCCCTTGCCCATGGAAGATAAAGGTTTCCCGCAGTGAAAACGCTTTCTCATACTCCTCTCGCACTTCAGTGTCCTTCGGTACGAAGAAGAAGTACGGTTCGGCGGGTCTAAGTTCCTGCCACTCGGTCGTCCGGGCATCGTTCTGCCAAAGCCAGTGGTACTTGCCGCCGGTGAGTTGCTCGCCCTCGTAGATTTCGCGCCGACCCCACAAGTCAGCATGGAAAACACGGGCCGGGACTTTCGGCTCGTCTTTCCCTTGCTTCAGTTTCACCGCCAGCAGAATGGAAACGCCTACGGTAATGTCGAACACATTCTCGTCTTTGCCGCCCTCCGGTGTCTTCTCCTTCTTCAGTAAACTGCCGTGGAGGTTGAGGACGAAGATTTCGTCGAACGTTTGCATCAGCACCTGCCGCATTCGGCGGTGCGTGATGCCGTCCAGATAACTGTTGTTCGTAATGTAGCCGAGAATGCCGTATCCCGTTTGCTCAATTCGCCACTGGGCGAAACGGATAAACTTGATGTAATCGTCGTCGAGATTCAGTTTCTTTTCGTTCAGGTCCCGCTTGTAGTCCTTTAGCAAGTTCAGAATCCACTCTCCGCGATTCATGCGGCCGAAGTTCGCGTACGGGGGATTGCCGAGGACCACCATGATCGGACGTTCGCGTTTGATCTCCGCGGCGGCGTTCGCTTCGCGAGAGACGAACTGGCCGAGGAGCACCTCCGATTTTTTCGCAGCCTCTTCCAGCGTGTTGGTCAGGTAGATGCCGAGACGCTGGTCGCTGCCGAAAGTGTAGCCGGACTGCTCAAGGAGCATGCTGATTTTGAGGTGCGCGACGGCA
>JAZDMQ010000008.1:0-5306 GCA_043800755.1 bacterium
CCGTTGATTAGTACATGCCCCGCAAGCCTCGCCTGTAAGGGCGCGGAGCTTCACAGGAACCGCCGGGTCCACCATTCCCTACCAAAGGTGCTCACGATGGCGGGGCGGGACTTCACCCTAAGGGTTCTTCTTGAGGGCTAAGAATGTTTCCTCATAAATCCGTTCTCTGGGACCCACGGCGACAATTTCGACGACATCCTTCTGAATTCGGTAAATGATTCTGAATCTGCTGACCCGAAAGCTTCTCAGCCTCGCTAAGTCCTCCCTGAGTAATTTTCCCTCGTTTGGATTCGAGAGAATGATTTTCAACGACGCCTTGATTTTTTTCTTGAGATGAGGATGCATCCCTCGGACGAGATCTGCGAGACTGTCAGGAATCCGAAGCCTGTAGATCGGTTCTTTCATACCTGGATTGCCTTATCCCAACAATTCGTCGAGGGTATAGAGATGGGATTTCCTCTTGCTCAGCTCCTTCAAGCCCTTTCGGATTTCACTCATCAGGGAAGCATCGGAACGCACGGCGATTGTCTCCTTCCAGCTGTCAAACTCATCTGGACTGATTAAAACTGCAGCTGGCGAACCATTCTTGGTGATGACAATCTCCTCGTCGGTGTTTTTCACTACTTCAACCAGCCCGCTGAGTTTCATCTTCACTTCGGAGAGCGATAAGGTTTTCATCGACACAGGTCTCCTTTCAGGTTGACTAATATTAAGACCAGTATTTCGTAGTTAAAATGAATTGTCAAGGATTTCTGAAAGGTAAAAGAGGTCGTTGTTTCTGAATTGACTTGGGAAATAAGACTTAGGGCCCGCCGCTACTTCATCAATAGGGAGGGGAGGAAGAGGGCGACTTGGGGACATAAGAAGAGCAGCAGAGCACAGAGGATGAGGCTGATCAGAAAAGGATAGACCCCGGAATAGATCACCCCAAATGGGACCTTGGTGATGTTTTTCACCACAAAGACGTTGATCGCCACCGGCGGGATGATCACCCCGATCATCACCGTGATCCCGATCATGATCCCGAACCAGATCGGGTCGAAGCCGAGCTTGATGATGACCGGATAGAAGGTGGGGGTGGCCAGGACCATGAAGGCCAAATCATCGATGAAGGAGCCGCCCAAAAGATAGATCAGGGCGATGAGGATCATGATGAGGTCGCCGTGGAACGGAAGCTGGACGATCCAGTCTGCGGCGATCATGGGGATCTTGGTGACCGCCAGGAAGTGGCCCAGGATGGTGGAGCCGGCGATCAGGAAGAGGACCATGCAGGAGGTGCGCAGGGACTCGGCCACCGATTTGACGAACCCCTTGAAATTGAGATCCTTTTTCAGAAGCGACAAGAGCAGGACCGCGAAGGTTCCGATGCTTCCCGCCTCAGTAGGGGTAAAGAACCCTTTGATCAGTCCCCCGACCACCAGCAAGAAGATCGCGACCACCCACAAGACCTCGGGCAGCGAGGCCATCCTCTCCTTCCAGCTCGACCGCTCCCCCTTGGGGCCCAAAGTAGGGTCGAGCTTGCACCACCCGTAGATGACCAATATAAATAGCAGGGCGATGATCAACCCCGGAATCAGGCCCGCCAGGAAGAGCTTTCCAATTGACTGCTCGGTGATGATGCCGAAGACGATCAGGGTGACGCTCGGCGGGATGAGGATGCCGAGGGTCCCCACTGAGGCGACGATCCCGGTGGATAGCTTGGGGGAATAGCCATAGCGATCCATCTCCGGGACCGCCACGCTGGCAAAGGTGGCGGCAGTGGCGGGGGAGGACCCGCAGAGGGCCTTGAAGGCCGTGGCGCCGGCCACGGTGGCCATAGCCAATCCTCCGGGTATGTGTCCGATGAATTTGTAGGCCGCGCGGTATAGTCTCTTGGCAATCCCGGCATTGAAGGCGATCTGGCCCATGAGGACGAAGAGGGGGATGACGGTGAAGCCGTAAGAGGAAAAGACATCAAAGATATCCTTGGCCAGAAGGTTCAATGCCGCCTTGACCGAGACCAGACAACTGAAGCCCAAAAAGCCGACCAGGGCCATGGCAAATCCCAGCTCGATGCCGGTAAGGAAGGAGGCCAAGAGCAACCCCAGGCCCAATATCCCAATCGCCACCTCATTCATACTTGCCCTCCCAGATCTTCAGGATATCGCACAGCAGCACCAGGCACTGGGCAAAGCAACAGATCCCCACCCCGTAGACCACTGGATAGAAAGGCAACTGCAGGGTGAGGGAGACCTCTCCCGATTTGTGCAGATCCCTTCCCATCTGGATGAGATTCCAGCCGATCAGAAGGAACAATCCTATGCTCAGGCCTCGCGTAGCGATCTGGAAGGCATTTCTCAGCCGGTGCGGGAATTTTTGAATCAAGAAGTCCACATAGATATGCCCCCTTCTCCAGGAGGTAAAGGGGACGGAAAAGCCGACCACCACGGCCCCGGACAGGGCCACCAGCTCATAGGTGCCGACGATGGGCCTTCTCAAGGACCTTAAGATCACATCGGCCACGGTAAGAGATATCATGAAGGTCAGGCCGATCCCGGCGATGATATTCAGGAGGCCGCTCATCTTCTCTATCGAATTCGAAAATCGTTCCATCAATCGTTTCTCTGCCATCGCTCTCTTCCCTTATGGAAAAGAGGGGGAAGGGAGCGCTGCCCCCTTCCCCCTTCTCGTGCTCGTCTACTGGAGCCTCTTCAGTTGGCTAAAGCAAAAACTCAATGCCTCCTCTCCGGGCAGGCCTTTCTCCTTCATGCTCTTCACATAATCGTCGAGGAGGGGCTGAACCGCCTTGGCCCACCTCTTGTCCTCATCCAGGGAGAGGGGAATGATCTCGTTGCCCCGCTTCACGGTGTAATCCGTTCCTGATTTGTCGATAACCTCCCATTGCCTCCCGGTTTTGTCGATCCACTCTTTATTGACCTGCTCGATGACCTTCTGCACATCCGGGGGCAAGGAGTTCCATTTCTCCTTATTCATGACCACGAAAAAGCCGGTGCTATAGGCCGCGCCATAGCTCTTGGCGGTGTATTTCACCACTTCTCCCCATTTCCAACCCTCCAGCGCTTCAATCGGGGCCATTGAACCCTCGACCACGCCCCGCCTCAGGGCATCATAGGTCTCCCCCATGGGCATGGCCACCGGGATGCCCCCCAGGGCCGATACCACCTTGGCGCTCAGACCAGTGGAGCGGATCTTCATCCCCTTGAGGTCCTCCAGCTTATTCACGGCCTTCTTGGCGTGGAGGAATCCGGGTCCATGGGCATGAAGGTACATGACCTGTGCCTCATCGAACTCCCTGGGCTTGAATCTCTGATAGTACTGGTTGATCAGCCGGGTGGCCGCCAATCCACTCTTATAACCTAAGGGTAGGTCGATCACCTCGGTGAGGGGGAATTTCCCGCGGGTGTAGGCCAGGACGGACATGCCGATATCGGAGATCCCCTTGACCACGCCGTCGTAGCATTTGTCCGCCGGGGTGAGGGTCCCCCCGGGAAACATGGTGATCTTCATCGCTCCGTTCGTCCTTTTCTCAATCTCCTTCGCCCATTCCGTGGCCAGGATCATCTGTTTGTGGGGGGCAGGGAAGAAGATCGAGTAAGAGAGCTCGATGGGCTTCGCCGCGGCATAGGCGGATAGGCCAAAAACCGAAAGCCCAACCAGTAACAGACTCAGGCTCCATTTCCCATGTTTCATTGATCTTTCCTCCTCGGAGTTGGTGGATGGATTCATGAGCGGGGCGGATTGCCCTGAGCTAACCTAAGGAAAAAGCCCACGGGATATTACAGCGGAATGGCCTGGGGTGCAAGACTTTCTCCGGCTTCCCCTGGAAATGCTTGTCAATCAGGGCAAGATCGGATATAGAATGGGCCCATTGGTCCCCGATTCCGTTGGGGGGAGAGGAGGCGCGATCTATGCCGAGGACTTCGGTGCATGATATCGAGGTCAACTATCAGGAGGAAGGAACTGGATTCCCCCTGGTCCTGGCTCATGGCCTGAATGGGGATTGCACCGGATGGGCCCCGGTGATGCCGGAGTTTGCCAAGCACTACCGGACCATCGCCCCGGATGTAAGGGGGCACGGGGGCTCGGGAAAGCCGGATATCCCTTACTCCATTCAGCAATTCTCCGAAGATCTCTTCGAGTTCTTTGGGAAAGTCGGGATCGAGCAGGCCCACCTGCTCGGCCTCTCCATGGGAGGGGCCATTGCCCAGCAGTTTGCCCTGGACCATCCGGAGAGGATCAGATCCCTCGTCCTGGTCTCCACCTTCAGCTATATCGATCCCATGGCCCACGAGGCCTTCCTGCGGCTCAAGAAGAGTCTGGCCACAGGCGGCTATCCGGCCTTCTTCGACGAGGTGGTCAAGCTGGCCTTCACCCCGAGCTTCATCGCCGCCAATGCCGCCTCCATCGCTGAGTTGAAGGAAAAGCGGATCAAGATCAATTCCCCCATCGCCATTGGCCGGGCGACCGAGGCCTGCATGGCCTTCAATTTGAAAGAAGAGATCTCCCGGATCTCCCTTCCCACCCTGGTCCTCTCGGGGAGGAAGGATGTCTTCACCCCGATCCACCTGGCAGAGCAGATCCACCGATCCATAAAGGGATCGGAGTGGAAGATCATGGAGGAGGTGGGCCACAACCTTTACATTGAAAGGCCGGCCCAGATGGCACCGATCGTCCTGGATTTCCTGGCCCGCCATTAGGGCCTGAGGACAAGGGGCAAAAGCTAAGGGCCCCATCGGGCAACAAAGCCGATGGGGCCCTTTTTTCTTTACCTCATTTGCCATGCGGCCCAAGGAGGCGCGACGGAATCAAAAGCTTTGTCCTGTGGCCTTTCTGCGACCCCTCAAGCCTCCTCGCAGGGCTTGATCCCGGAAACCTTGATGCTGATCACCGAGCTGGCAAGATTTCGCAATTGCTCGGCGGACATCCTCAGCTCCTCCACCTTGACCTCTCCTTCCTCCATCTTGCCTCCTCTGCCCAGTTGACTATGGGCCGCTGGGCTCATCTCATATCCCTAAAGATTCTCAACCACCCGCTTCAGCTTGATCCGCACCCTCTCGGCAATGGCCTTCAGTTTGGGATTGCCGACCGCCTGCATGGTCGTCATGGGATCAACGGCTGCTACCTCTGCCTGGCCCGGCTCGCGTTCCTGAACAATCACATTGCAGGGGCAGCAGGGTTCCTACCTTGTCCTCAATCTGCAGGGCTTCGTAGGCAAAAGGGGGGTTGCAGGCGCCCAGGATCTTGTAGTTGTGGAATTCGGCGCCGAGCTTCTTTTTCAGGGTTTCCCGGACATCGATCTCCGTGAT
>JAZDMQ010000009.1:0-23189 GCA_043800755.1 bacterium
CTCCTTTACAAACACCACTACAAGGCGGCCAACTACCGGCTGGACCAGGTGGCCCTGCGCTTCCTTGACTACCTGCAGCAGCAGGGCTACTCTGCCCTCCCCATCCCTGCCTCCCAGATAGTCGATTGGGAGGGGCAAAAGGGACACCTCTCCCACAAATGGGTCGCCAGATGCGCTGGCCTGGGTTGGATCGGGCGCTCCAGCCTCCTGGTCCACCCAGATCATGGAGCCCGGGTCCGCTATGTGACGATCTTGACCGACATGCCCTTGCCGCCTGATTCCGCGCTCTCCCTGGACTGTGGGAATTGTAAAGCCTGCATCTCCCTGTGTCCAGCCGGGGCTATCAGCGAGGCCGGCTACGATCTATCCGCCTGCGTGGAGAAATTGAAGGACTTCTCCTCTCGAAGGGGGATTGGGGTCCTCATCTGCGGGATGTGCGTCAAGGCCTGCCCCTATTCTCGGACGGGCGCAGGGTCAAGATCAGACGAGACCCAAGACAAAACCCAACGCTAATGCCGGAAACGTGGCAATCGATGGAGCAGAGGGGGAGGTAGAATGGACCTTCAAGGACAGGTGATCATGGTCACCGGGGCCAGCAGCGGGATCGGCATGGCCTGCGCGAGATTGCTGATGCCGGGCAAGGCCCATTTGGTCCTGGTGGCCAGGAGGGGAGAGAAGCTGAGAGAATTGACCCAAGAGGTGAAGGCTGCCGGGGGAGAGGCCCTGGCCCTAGCCGCGGATTTCGCCCGGGCAGAACAGATCGAGAAAGCATTTGGCCAGGTGGCCGACACCTTTGGCCGGCTGGATGTCCTCATCAACAGCGCGGGCCTTGGGGTCTATGGCCTGGTGCGCGAGGGCAAGACTCAAGACTGGCGGCGGATGATCGATCTCAACCTCTTTGGCCTCATCTGTGCTACCCAGCAGGCCCTGCACCTAATGCTCCCTCAGAAGCGAGGCCACATCATCAATGTCTCCTCGGTGGCAGGGCGCATCTCTATCCCTGGCTGGGCGGTTTATGTGGCAACCAAATGGGGGGTTAATGGATTCACTGATAGTCTGCGCCGGGAGGTGTGCAAGGAGAACATCCGGGTGACCCTCATCGAGCCAGGCGCGGTCGATACCCCCTGGGGGGAGAACATTCCGGAGAGCTTCCAGGCACAGCGAACGGTCTTTTTGAACGCGGAGGATGTGGCGCGGGCGATCATCTATGCGATCGAGCAGCCACTCCAGGTCTCGATCAACGAGGTCCTGATCCGCCCCACGCAACAGGAACGCTGAGGGGCGGACTCGATCGATCTCGATTTGTTGTTTTGTCCTATCGCTGCTTGGAACTCACCTGGAGGCGAACCAGCGCCCGGCTGAGTGCCAGATCCGCCCGGGCCAGATCCGTTCCCGGCTCCCTCCTTTTCAGGCGCGCCAGGGCCCTCTCCTTGGCCGCCTGCGCCCTTTCCACATCGATCTCCTCTGGCCTTTCGGCCTCCTCCGTCAGGATGGTTACCCGATTTGGCAATACCTCGGCATAGCCCCAGATGATGGCCAAATGCCTCTCTTCCTTTCCCTTGCGGTAGGTGAGCTCGCCAATGGTTAGGTTGGAGACGAAGGGGATGTGTCCGGGCTGGACCCCAAAATAGCCTTCGGTCCCCGGGGCAACCACCTCGGAGACCTCCTCGCTCAGGAGGAGACGCTGGGGGGTGACGATCTCCAGAAGGAAGGTAGGAGGTAATTTCTCGTCCATCTTCGATGGCAGGGTTTAGGCGGAGGCCAATTTTTCGCCCTGCGCTATTGCCTCCTCAATGGTTCCCACCATGTAGAATGCCTGCTCCGGCAGGTCATCGTGCTTGCCCTCCACGATCTCCTTGAATCCCTTGATGGTGTCCTTCAGGGGCACATAACGGCCGGGCCGACCCGTAAATTCCTCCGCCACAAAGAAGGGTTGGGAGAGGAAGCGTTGGATCTTGCGGGCCCGGGCGACAACGCGTTTGTCCTCCTCCGAGAGCTCATCCATCCCCAGGATGGCGATGATGTCTTGGAGCTCCTTGTAGCGCTGGAGGAGGCTCTGTACCTGCCTGGCCACCCGATAGTGTTCCTCGCCGATGAAGCGGGGATCCAGAATGCGAGAGGTGGAGGCCAGGGGGTCCACCGCCGGGTAGATGCCTAACTCTACGATCCGCCGAGAGAGGACGGTGGTGGCGTCCAGATGAGAGAAGGTGGTGGCCGGGGCGGGGTCGGTGAGGTCGTCCGCCGGGACATAGATCGCCTGCACCGAGGTAATGGAGCCCTTCTTGGTAGAGGTGATCCTCTCCTCCAACTCCCCCATCTCGGTGGCCAGGGTCGGTTGATAGCCCACCGCCGAAGGCATCCTCCCCAAGAGGGCCGAGACCTCGGAGCCTGCCTGGGTGAAGCGAAAGATATTGTCGATAAAGAGGAGGACATCCTGGCCCTCTTCATCCCGGAAGTATTCCGCGACGGCCAGGCTGGTAAGGCCTACCCGGAGACGAGCCCCCGGAGGCTCGGTCATCTGCCCATAGATGAGGACCGCCTTGTCCAGGACCTTGGAGGCCTTCATCTCCAGCCAGAGGTCATTGCCCTCACGGGTGCGCTCCCCCACCCCGGCAAAGACCGAGTATCCGCCATGCTCGCTGGCGATATTGCGGATCAGCTCCATGATGATGACCGTCTTTCCCACCCCCGCACCCCCGAAGAGTCCGGTCTTGCCGCCGCGGGAGTACGGTTCCAGGAGATCGACCACCTTGATCCCGGTCTCCAGCATGGTAATCTTCACTTCCTGCTCCTGCAGGGAGGGGGCTGGGCGGTGAATGGGATATCTCTTCTGGGCCGCAATCGGACCCAGATTGTCCACCGGTTCTCCGAGGACATTGAGGATCCGCCCCAGGGTCTCACGCCCTACCGGGGTGGTGATGGGTCCCCCCGTATCGTAGGCCTTCATCCCCCGAACCAGGCCATCTGTCGATTTCATGGCGACGCAGCGCACCGTATTCTCCCCCAGGTGTAGCTCCACTTCCGCCACCAGGTCGATGGGACGGCTGGCACCGTCTCCCTTTCCATCATCGATGACCCGTATCGCATTGTAGATGGCGGGAAGCCTTTCCTTGGGGAATTCGATATCGATCACCGGGCCAATCACCTGGATGATTTGTCCGGCGTCCATTTCCTTCAATTCCATGGGGTTCCTTTCGATCCGAATCGAGCCTTTTCGTCTCTATTTCAGGGCCTCTGCCCCGGCAACCACTTCGAGGAGCTCCTTGGTGATCTTTTCTTGCCGCACCCGGTTGTAGGAGAGCACCAGGCGGTCGATCATCTCTGCTGCATTCATAGAAGCCATTTCCATGGCAGCCATGCGGGCGGCCTGCTCGGCGGCCGAGGATTCCAACAGGGCATGGAAGATCTGGACCTCGATATACTTGGGGAGGAGCCCTTGAAGGGTGGCCTGCGCCGAGGGTTCATAGAGATAATCGATAGGGATGGGGCAGGCCTCTGGCTGGGCAGGTTCGATGGGCAACAGCCTCCCCGGGGCCACTTGCTGGTGGCCAGCAGACTTGGACTCGTTATAGAGGAGCAGAACCTCCTCCAGCGCCAGCTCATCATAGAGGCGCAGCAGGTCTTGGCGGATCCGGGAGGCCTGGGAGTACGAGAGGTTGGCAAAAAGGTTGAGGTATTCCATTTGAGGGACTAGGCCTCGTGCCCGCAGGAAGTCCTTGGCCTTGCGGCCCACGATCATCCAATAGACCTCCTTGTGTGCTGTGGCCGAACGCTGTCCAAATTCCCAGGCCTGGCGCAGGATGTTGTTGTTAAAGGAGCCACAGAGCCCTTTGTCCGAGGTGACCAGGAGCAGGAGGCGCCTTCCGGTCTCTCTTCGGAGCAGGAGGGGATGGGACCCGGGGTCGGTCCGGCAGACCAGGCGGCGCAGCACCTCCTCCATCTTGTGGGCGTAGGGGCGGGCGTGGATGATGCGTTCCTGGGCTCGACGCAGGCGGGCGGCGGCCACCATTTTCATCGCCTGGGTGATCTGCTCGATATTTCTCACCGCAGCGATCCGCGACTTGATGTCCCTCAGCGTGGCCATGCCTTAATTGCTCGACCTTTCATTGCGGTTACAGTTTCGTGCATTGAACAATTCAAGCCATTCTCTCAGGGCCTGGTCGATTCGAGGCCGAAGGGCAGCATCGATCTCCTTCTTTTCCCGCAGCTCCTCCTCGAGAGAGCGATAGTTGGCCTCCAGAAATCGATAGAATCCTTCCTCGAAGGACCTTACCTCGCTCAAAGGAAGATCGTCCAGGAAACCATTGATGCCCGCATAAATGATGAATACCTGCTCTTCTACCGGCAGGGGCTTGAACTGATCCTGTTTCAAGATCTCCCCCATGCGCTCCCCTCTGGCCAGCTGCGCCCTGGTGGCCTTATCCAGCTCGCTCCCGAACTGCGCAAAGGCAGCCATCTCGCGGTATTGGGCGAGATCGAGACGCAGTCGGCCAGCGACCTGTTTCATCGCCTTGATCTGGGCGGATCCCCCGACCCGGGAGACCGAGAGGCCTGCATTGACCGCCGGGCGAATCCCTGCGAAGAAGAGGTCCACCTCCAGATAGATCTGGCCATCCGTAATAGAGATGACATTGGTGGGGATGTAGGCAGAGACATCGCCCAATTGGGTCTCGATGATGGGCAGGGCCGTGAGCGACCCACCTCCCAGCTCGTCACTGAGCTTGGCAGCCCTTTCCAACAGGCGAGAGTGGAGGTAGAAGACATCCCCCGGGTAGGCCTCCCGCCCGGGTGGACGCCTCAAGAGCAGGGAGAGCTGGCGGTAGCTGACCGCGTGCTTGGAAAGATCGTCATAAATGCAAAGCGCGTGCCTGCCCCGATCTCGAAAGTACTCGCCCATGGCACATCCGGCGTAAGGGGCGAGGTACTGGAGGGCAGCAGGATCGCTGGCGCTGGCCACCACCACCATGCTGTAGGCCATGGCATTATGGTCCTCCAGGATCTTGACGATCTGGGCCACGGTCGAGTTCTTCTGCCCAATGGCCACATAGATACAATAAACCCCCGAACCCTTCTGGTTCAAGATGGTATCCACGGCCAGGGCGGTCTTGCCCGTCTGGCGATCCCCGATGATCAGCTCTCGCTGTCCGCGACCAATAGGGATCAGAGAATCGATGGCCTTGATGCCGGTCTGCAAAGGCTCCTTCACCGGCCTGCGATCCACGACCCCCGGAGCCAACCTCTCCAGGGGATTGAATTCAGTCGCGCGAATGGACCCCTTGCCGTCTATAGGTTGCCCCAGGGCGTTCACCACGCGGCCCAACAGCGGCTGGCCCACGGGGACCTCGGCGATGCGGCGCGTCCGCTTCGCGAGATCGCCCTCCTTGATGTGCGTATCATCGCCCAAGAGGATTGCACTGACGCTGTCCTCTTCCAGGTTGAGCACCAACCCGAGGGTGTTGCCCGGAAACTCCAAGAGCTCCCCGGCCATGACCCTATCCAGGCCATAGAGGCGGGCTACCCCATCGCCTACCTCGACCACCCTTCCGACTTCGCTGAAATCGAGTTCGGGCTCCAGGGCAGCCAACTGTCGCCTGATCAACTCGCTGATCTCTTCAGCCTTTATTTTCAAGCAGATCCCTCATTCCTCATTAATTTCCGTTTTATTCCCGCCAATTCCCCTGTGATGCTCGCATCCCACAATTCACTGCTCCCAATTTCGGCCACCCACCCTCCCAAGAGGGAGGGGTCCTCTTCCTGTTTCAGGTCCACCGTTTTTCCTATCTTCTCTCCAAGGGCCTGACGGACCGATTCCAATTCATCTTTCTGAAGAGGGGAGGGGACGGATAGGGTGACCCTGACCCTCTTCAGCCGTTCGTCCGCCAATTCCCCATATCGGTGGCAGATCTCGGGGAGGAGGGGAAAACGCTCCTTTCGAAGCAAGAAAAGCAGAAACCTACGCGCCAGGCCTTGGATCTCCAAGGCATCCAGGATGCGGCTTACCAGCAAGAGCTGCCCTTCCTGGTCCTGGTCTGGACGCTGTAGGAAGGATCTCAACGCCAGATCCTCCTCGAAGATGCGGGAGACCTGCTCCAGTTGATTTCCTACCTCCTCGACCTCCCCCGCCTCCTCGGCCAGATCGAGCAGAGGGCGGGCATATCGGACGGACGGACTTCTGCTCACCCTTTCTCCTTCAATTGCTCCAAGGAATCCTGGATAAAGCGGGCCTGGTCTTCCTCCTTCAGGGATCGCTTGATCACTTTTTCGGCCAGGGTCGTGGTGAGGCCCACCACCTCTCTCCTCAGATCGCGCCGCGCCTCATCCATTGCCTCCTCGATCTCTTCCTTGGCCCGGTCGATTAACTGTTTGGCCTCCTCCTTGGCCTCTTTGATGGTCTGACGACTGTGCTCCAGCGCCTCCCTTTCCGCCACATTCCTCATTGCCTCGATCTTTTTCTGGGCCTGGGAGAGGAGGTCGTTGTACTCGGAGAGCTTTCTTTCCGCCTCAGCCCGGGAGTCCTTCGCGTCATCCAGGGTCCTCTGGAGGGATGCGGACCTCTGGGCCAGAAATCGACTGATCGGCTTGAAGAGGAAGAGGTAGAGAAAGGCCATCAGGACCAGGAAATTCAAGATTTGGAAGAGCAGGGTGCGATTGAGTTCTACCATGGTTTTGTCTCCAGGTGCCTCATCCCTCCTCCAGCTTCTCCCTCCGGAAGAGGAAGCCCAGGAGCAATCCTCCCTGGGCCACGAAAAGGCCGATCGCCAGCCCCCAGATGTTGATGGGGAGATAGAGGAGGCCCAAGGCGATGGCTGCGCCGCTGAACAGGAGGCGGAAGAGGAAGCCCTTCCAGAGCAGGGAGGGCCTGGGCCTTTCCTCCTGTTGCAGCCACCTGGAGGCAGAGTGACTCAGCAGGCGGAAATTGAGAAGGCTCAGGCCGGACCCGAGCAGGAGGCCCAGCGACCAGTCCCATCTGCCCAGCAGGGCCGAGACCAGGAGACAGACGAGCGCCAGACCAATCGCCAAGCCCATGCCCCTCCGAAGGAAGGCAAGATGGCCATGTACCTCGGCATCTGGGTTGCTCAGCGTCGCCAGAGAGAAATGATAGGCCATCAATGATAACCCCCTGGCCCAGAGGAGATGATGCCTCCGCCGACGACCAGATCGTTCAGATAGAAAACCACGGCTTGCCCGGGCGAGATTGCCTTCTGGGGCTCGGCAAACTCCACCTGCACCCGGCTATCAGATAGGGGGCGGATCCGAGCCCTGGCCCCCTGGTGCTGGTATCGGATCTTGGCCAGGACCTCCATCTCCCCCGAGAGTTGCTCGAAGGGGATGAAGTTGGACCCCTCCGCCACCAGCTTGGAGCGCCAGAGGTCCTCCTCCTCCCCGACGATCACCTCATTTCGCTCCGGATCGAGATCCACCACAAAGAGGGGGCGTCCCCGTGCAATGCCCAGACCCCTCCGTTGGCCAATGGTATAGAAGGCGATGCCGGGGTGTTCACCTTGCACCACCCCCTCCCGATTTCGGATCTTTCCTGGTGTGATCTTTTCCGGAGCCCGCTGGCGGAGGAACTCCCGATAGTCCCCGCCCGGGATGAAACAGAGATCCTGGCTCTCCGGCTTATTTGCGACCTTCAACCCCAGCTCCCTGGCCAGCCGTCGAGTCTCTTTCTTTCGCAGATCCCCCAGGGGCATCAGGATATGGGCCAATTGCTCCTGGCCCAAATTGAAGAGGAAATAGGACTGGTCCTTGGCGAGATCTGGAGACCGCCGCAGTAGAAAGCGCCCCAGCCCTCGATCGTAACTGACCCGGGCATAATGCCCGGAGGCCACATAATCCGCTCCCCATCCCCTGGCTCGCTGGAGCAGAGAACCGAACTTTATCTGCGCGTTGCAAAAGATGCAAGGATTCGGGGTCTTGCCCTGGAGATATTCGCGGATGAAATAGGAGACGATCGCCTGGGAGAATTCGCCTTCAACATTGAGGATGTAAAAGGGAACCTGAAGTTGGTGGGCGACTTGCCGTGCATCTTCAACCGCGACAGGGGAACAACGGGCGCCAGCCCTTTCCGCCTCCTGATCTGGCTGCTCAGATGGCCAAAGACGAAGGGTGATCCCTATGACTTCATATCCCCTCTGCTTCAATAGAGCGGCGGCAAGGGAACTGTCAACCCCCCCGCTCATGGCTACCGCTACCCTGACCATCTTCAGATGCTTTCAACCTCCCTGGGCGAATCCACCGAGAGGCCTCAAGCCCTGGTCTTCATCTTATTGTGATAATCCTCAATTGCCTTATGAAGGGCATCGGCAGCCAGGTTCGAACAATGCATCTTGTTAGGGGGAAGGCCATCCAAGGCCTCGGCCACCGCCTTGTTGGAGAGGGCTAGGGCCTCCTCTAAGGTCTTGCCCTTGACCATCTCGGTCACCATGCTGCTGGTGGCAATCGCCGCTCCGCAGCCAAAGGTCTTGAACTTGACATCCGAGATCCTGCCGTCTTCCACCTTGATAAAAAGCTTCATCACATCCCCACAGACAGGATTTCCCACCAATCCCACCCCGTCCGCATTTTCGATCTCTCCTACATTACGAGGATTGGTGAAATGATCCATGACCTTTTCTGTATACATTGGCCCTTCCTCTCCCTTTTCAGGTTTTGGCGAGAGGGGACATTGCCCTCATGCGCGCAACGACCTTGGGCAGAACCTCCAGCACATAGTCGATCTGCTCCTTGGTGTTATTACGACCGAGGGAGAACCTCAAGGAGCCGTGGCAGACCTCGTGGGGAATTCCCATGGATAGGAGGACGTGGGAAGGCTCCAGCGAGTCGGAGGTGCAGGCGGATCCAGAGGAGACCCCAATACCCTCCATGTCCAGGCTGAGGATGAGCGATTCTCCCTCCACGAACTCGAAACTCATGTTGAGGGTCCCTGGAAGTCGGTTTTCGGGATCGCCATGCAGCTGGACATGGGGGATCCTTTCCCTGATCCCGTTCTGGAGCTGATCCCGAAGGGCGGCCAGGCGAGTTCCCTCCTTCTCCATGTCAGCGTGCAGCAGCTCCGCTGCCCTGGCGAATCCCACAGCCCCAGCCACATTCTCCGTGCCCGGCCTCCGTTTCCTCTCCTGGCTCCCTCCATGAAGGGTCGCCACCATCTTGGTCCCCTTCCGGATGTAGAGGGTCCCCACGCCCTTGGGACCGTAGATCTTGTGGGCTGACAGGGAGAGGAGGTCGATCTGGTCCTCCTCTACCTGCAAGGGGATCTTGCAGAAAGACTGGATGGCATCGGTGTGAAAGTAGACCTTCCTCTCCCTGGCAATCTGGCCAAACTCCTTCAGAGGAAAGATAGTTCCGATTTCGTTATTGGCGTGCATCAGGGTGATGAGGATCGTGTCGGGACGGATGGCCTTTTTTAGATCCTCCGGATCGAGCCTGCCCTTCGCATCCACCGGGAGGAAACTGACCTCGAGGCCCTGCTTGGCCAGCCATTCGCAGGTGTGGAGGACCGCATGATGTTCTACCGCAGAGGTGATGATGTGCTTCCCCTTCTCGTGGTTGGCCCAGACCACCCCCTTGATGGCCAGATTATCCGCCTCCGTGCCCCCCCCGGTGAAAATAATCGAGTCCTTCTCCGCGCCCAGAAGGGAAGCAATCTTTGCCCGGGAGTCTTCCAGGGCGGCCCTGGCCCTTCGTCCCCATTGGTGGAGGCTGTTGGCGTTGCCAAACTCCTCTTGCAGGTAAGGCATCATTGCCTCCAATACCCGAGGGTCGATCGGGGTGGTCGCATTATGGTCGAGATAAACCTTCATCATCCCCAGCTCCTTCCCTGGCGGGAAAGGCTATCCTTCATGGGCCTGGACCTGGAGGTGGGTTTCCGGTGCAGACTGCGCAGGTTTTGCAGGGATCATCTCACAAGTCCCGTTGAATATCGCCCCCTCCATCAGGATCAGATTGGGGGTGCGGATGTGTCCAGTCACGCTCCCCCGGGGCAAGATCTCGATCCGCTGTTGGGCCGAGATGTTTCCCTCAATTCTTCCACTATTCACCACTTGCCCGACATCAATCTCGGCCTTGATGAAGGCAGTTTCCCCCACAATCAGGAGGTCCTTGCTGATGATCTCCCCCTCCAGCTTGCCATCGATGCGCACGGTTCCCTCGAAACTCAGGATCCCCTTGAATTCCGTTCCCTCTCCCAAGAATGCCTTGATATCCCCGAAACTCGGTTCGCTTTTTTCCCTCTTGAGCAACTTGAGCTCCCTTGGTTGAACTGGAAGATAAATAGCATAGGCAAATAAAGGGTGTCAATTCCTTTTTGCCACCGGCCACTCCCGCAAATGAAGCTCAAAGAGGTGTTTCCCGTCCTCTTCCAAGGCATAGCAAATGAATTCTCCGGGGCGCGCCTCGGCGTTCAGCTTAGAATTGCATGTTCATCACTTCCAAGATCTGGCCTCAGGGCCAGCGGACAGGCCGAAGGGCCGATATTCATTTTCCCTTGACATCCCCCTCAGGAGATTGATAATTATCGCCTACAGTCCTTTGACTTGTAGGCCAGGAGAAAGACAAGAAGGTCCACACCACAAGAGGGATAAGGGGGAGAGACAGCCTGCCGCTGGAGAAGGCGGTGCAGGTGAGGTTGGCGTGAGGTTGGCCCCCAGACGACCGAGATCTGGTTCCAATTACAGGATCAGGAGGAGGAAATGTTAAATAGCCGCCTGCAGGAATTAGAAGAGCAGGGAATGCCCATCCGGGTGGGAATTGTGGGAGCCGGCAGGATGGGAACGGGCGTGGCCTGTCAGATTTCTCGGATGAAGGGGATGCGGGCGGTCATTTTGGCTGATATCCAATTGGAAAATGCGGCCGCTGCCTTTCGATCCAACGGGCTGAAGGCGAAAGACATCGTGACGACCGATGACCTCGAGCGGGCGCGGCTGGCGATTTTGGAGGGCAAAGTCGTTGCCACCCGGGAGAAGCGGCTTGTCCCCAAAGTTCCTATCGACGTCATTGTAGAGGCTACCGGTGTGCCCGAGGTGGGTGCCATGGTGGCCCTGGAAGGCATTCAGAACCGGAAACATATGGTAATGCTGAATGTGGAGACGGATGTGGTCATTGGACCCCTGCTCAAGCGCATGGCAGACGCCAGCGATGTGGTCTATACCCTGACCATAGGGGATGAACCAGGGGCTATTGCCGAGCTTTACGATTTCGTGGTCTCTTTGGGGATGAAGGTGGTCTGTGCCGGGAAAAGCCCGTTCAAGCCTATCAAACGACAGGAGACCCCCCAGACTTTGAAGAAGGAGGCGGAGCGCCTGGGGCTCAATCCTAAGATGCTTTGCTCCTTCCGCGATGGGTCCAAGACCGACATCGAAATGGCGGCCGTGGCCAATGGGACCGGGCTGGTGCCCGACATCCCAGGGATGCATGGCCCCCGGGCCACGATCTCTGATCTGCCCAAGGTCTTTAGCCTCAAGAGACAGGGAGGCATCCTCGGTCGCCAGGGGGTGGTCGATTTTGCCACCTCCTTCTTGAACAAGGAGGGAGAGACCGATCGCGGGAAAAGCGTTGCCCCGGGAGTCTTCGTGGTGTTTACCACCGATCACGCCCAGATCAGAAAGGATCTGGAGTGGCTGTTGATGGGCCCGGGCCCCAACTATTGTCTCTACCGACCCTACCACTTGGTGGGCATCGAGACGCCGATCTCCATTGCCCGGGCGGCCATTTACGGTGAGGCCAGCCTCGCCCCGAGCGGGGGATTGGTGGCGGAGGTGGCTACCGTTGCCAAGAAGGACTTGAAAGCGGGAGAGCCCCTGGATGGAATTGGGGGATTTACCGTCCACGGGATGATCTATCGGGCGGAGGTAGCGCGACAGGAAAACCTGTTGCCCCTCGGCCTGACCTACGGAGCCCGCCTCAAGCGAGCGATCAAGAAGGGGCAGCCAATTCGTTACGATGAGGTTGAACTGGAGGAACGCTCCCTCCTTCTGCAGCTGCGGAGGATTCAGGATGCCCTCTTCCAGTAAAATGGCAGCTTGGCGCCAGAGGCGTGGGCGTGCTTGTAGGGCCCAGTAATGGAAAGGATGGGAAGATGAAAGCAGTCGTCAAGACGAAGAAGGGGGAGGGCCATATCGAATTCATGGATTGGCCAGAGCCCCACCCCAATCCTGGCCAGGTGAAGATTCGGGTGAGGGGGGCAGGGGTCTGTGGCTCGGATGTCCATGTCTACCACGAGAACATCAGCATTCCGATGAATCTGCCCGTCATTATTGGTCATGAGCTCTGTGGCGAGGTTGCCGAAGTGGGCGAGGGGGTTAAGAACTACCAGGTGGGAGACCGGGTGACCTCGGAGACCACTTACTATAAGTGTGGGCGCTGCCCCTTTTGCCAGATCGGGTGGTACAACATGTGCCCTGAGCGTCTGATCATGGGATTTCGGGCCCACGGCGCGTACGCCGAGTACTGTGTGGTGCCGGAGATCGCCCTCCATCGACTTCCGGAAACAGTCGATTTCATATCAGGCGCCCTCTGCGAACCCCTGGCGGTCTGCACCCATGCCACTTATGAGCTGACCAGGGTCTATCCGGGGGACTGGGTCTACATCAGTGGGCCTGGACCGATCGGCCTCCTTTGCATGCAGTTGGCCAAGGCCGCGGGCGCGAATGTGGTGGTGGGAGGGGCGGCGGTGGATGACGATCGCCTCAAGATTGCCGAATCCCTGGGGGCGAATCGCACCCTGCGCGTGGACCGCGAGGATCCAGTGGCCATCCTCAAGGACCTCACTCACGGGATGGGGGCCGATATGGTCATTGAGTGTGCAGGGGTTCCGGCAGCGACTGCGCAGGGCCTGGAGGTGGTGCGGAAGCGGGGAAAATTCACCCAGATTGGTCTCTTCGGAAGGCCGATCGAGCTTGACTTTGAAAAGATCTGCTTCAAGGAGATCCAGGTCACCGGTTCCTTTGGCTCCAAGTGGACCACCTGGGAAAAGGCCATCCAGATGCTGGCAGAGGGGAAGGTCCAAACCAAACCCTTAATTTCCAGTACTCGCCCTCTGGAGCAATGGAAGGAATCGATCCTAGGTATGGAGGCCAAGACCGAGATGAAGGTGGTCCTGGTTCCCTGACCGGAGCGTGCCCCGCCCTGTGGGCGAGGTTAAGGGGCACAACACAAATTGATATGTACTTCATTTGCGGGAAGCCCCACCCTGTGGACGGGGAGCTTCACTTTCCCCCCAACCCCTTCTCATTGAGTCCGTTATCATGTTTACCAATATCCTGGAAACGATAGGTCATAGCCCTCTGGTGAGAATCAACCGCATGAACCCCAACCCGGCGGTGACGCTCGCGGTCAAACTCGAAGGGGGAAACCCCGGGGGGAGCGTGAAGGACCGCGTGGCGATGGCCATGGTTGAAGGAGCCGAGAGGCGGGGCGAGCTTACGCGGGATAGGATCATCTTGGAGCCCACCAGCGGCAACACCGGCATCGGAATCGCCATGGTGGGAGCGGTCAAGGGGTATCGGGTCCTGGTGATCCTTCCTGAGAACATGAGCATGGAGCGCCGGCGCATCCTCCGGGCCTATGGTGCCGATTTCATCCTCACTCCGGCGGCGAAAGGGACGGATGGGGCGATTGAGCGGGCCTGGGAGCTCTATCGGTCCAACCCCGAACGCTATTACTTTCCCAACCAATTTGCCAACCCCGACAACGCCCGCGCCCACTATGAGGGTACCGCAGCCGAGTTGTGGCAGGATACCGAGGGCAAGGTGGATCTCTTCGTGGGGGGCATCGGCACCACCGGTACCCTCATGGGGGTTTCGAAGAGGCTCCGGGAATTGAAGCCCGGAATCAAGATCGTGGGCGTAGAACCTCTTCCCGGACATAAGATCCAGGGGCTCAAGAATCTGAGCGAATCCCGGGTCCCCGAGATCTTCGATCCGGCTCAGTTGGACGAGGTGATTCGAATCGAAGACGATCTGGCCTTTGACACCGCCATTAGGCTGGCGCGGGAGGAAGGCATCTTCGCCGGAATTAGCTCGGGGGCAGTGATGGCCGGGGCACTGGAGGTGATCCGCCGAGCCTCCCAGGGACTGGTGGTGGCCCTGCTGCCGGATCGGGGGGAGAAATACCTCTCTTCCGAGCAATTCTGCAGGCATTGTGAAATGCCGTGTCGCCTCCCATCGGAGAGGGGAAAACAGGGGGACTGAGGGAATTTGTGTATGGGCTTAAGTAGGGGTGATTCCGGGTGGCGGTCTGCCCGACCCCTCGTGCCCAAGGGCGTTTGAGCAAGAGATCGTACACTCCCTTCGAAGCTCCTCCCACTTTTTGGAGGGAGCTTCGCTTTTTTGCAGGGGATTGGAGAGGAAGGAGAGCGAGATCGGCCGAGGTGGAATAGGAGATGCCGCGCAGAGCCATGTCCTCAGAGACCCTGGAGATTGTGGATGAAAAGGGGAAGGTGATTGGCAAGGCCTCCCGCCGGGCCTGCCATCGGAATCCCGCGCTGCTCCACCGGGTGGTCCATGTCCTGGTGGTGAATCAGGAAGGGCAGGTCCTGCTGCAAAAGCGCTCCTCCCATAAGGATATCCAACCGGACAAATGGGATATCTCGGTGGGCGGCCATCTGCATCCCGGCGAGAATTACGAGGCAGCGGCAGCAAGGGAGATGCAAGAGGAGCTGGGGATTAAAGGAAGACCCCTCCTTCGGCTTTATGATTACCTCTGGCGGACGGCCATTGAGTCTGAGCAGGTTCGGACCTACCTCTGCCACTGTAGCGGCCCGTTTCATCCTGACGCTGAGGAGATCTCGGCACTTGCCTTTTGGCCGATAGACGGGATTCAGCAGCATCTGGGGGACGGTACCTTTACCCCCAACTTCGAGGAGGAATTCGCTCGATATCTCGAATGGAAAGGACGGAAAAGAGATGCCTAAGATCTTGATCACCTCTCGCCTTTTTGGATGTACTACCCCGGAGGCCTTCGATCTGCTCAGGAAGGAGGGGATGGAGTACAAGGTGGAACAGGACCATTCAGGGGATTGGAGTGAGGGGGAGATCATTGCCGCCCTGCAAGGCTATGGGGGAATGATCCTGGGTGCGGATGAGCCAATGACTCGAAAAGTCCTCTTCGCCCTGCCAGACCTCAAGGTTCTCTCCCGACACGGGGTGGGTTTCAACAATGTCGATGTGAAGTCAGCGACCGAGCGGGGCATCGTGGTGGCAATCACCGCCGGTGCCAACGACAACTCCGTGGCAGATCTCGCCATGGGGCTGATCATCAGTGCAGCCCGTCACATCCCCTATTTTGACCGCTTCATCCGTCGGGGGGAATTCTGGAAACGAACGCCGGGAAGTGATGTCTCCGGCACGACATTGGGCCTGATCGGGATGGGGCGCATTGGAAAATCTCTGGTGCGGCGGGCCTTGGGATTCGATATGAAGATCCTCGCCTTTGACCTGGTGAAGGATGAGGAGTTCGCGGCTCGTTATGGCATCGAGTACCTCGCATTGGAGCAGGTCCTCTCCCGTTCCGATTTCGTCAGCATCCATCTTCCCTCCTCGGCCCAGACCGCCAAGTTCATCGGGGAGAGGGAGTTGAAGATGATGAAGGCCTCCGCCTATCTCATTAATACCTCCCGAGGGAATGTAGTCGACGAGGCCGCCGTGATTCGCGCGTTACAGGAGAGGTGGATCGCGGGGGCCGGCTTGGATGTCCTGGAGAAAGAGCCGCCGGATAAGGACAATCCCCTCTTTGCCTTGGAAAACGTGGTGCTGACGCCTCATATTGGAGGCGCGAGCCTGGCGGCGATGCGAGCCATGAGCTTGGATTCGGCCAGGAACGCCATCCGGGTATTGCGCGGGGAAGCACCTTCTGCGATGGTCAATCCAGAGGTCTGGAAGTGAGGGTCTTTCCCAAGGCGAGACTGCTCCTGCTGCTGTTGCTGATAGGGGGGCTTCTCTATTGGCAGCATCCGCGACTTCTGTAGGGTCTGGGCCGATTCCTGGTGAAAGAGGATCGGCCCCAGAGGGCTATGAGCTATTGCGGAAGAAGGGGATTTCCTTACCCGAATCCCGCGATCTATCCCGCGAAATCCTCCTCCGTTCCGGAATTCCCAGAGCGGCCATCCTAACGGACGAGCGGGAAGCCACCAGCACCTATGATGAGGCCTGCATCCTGAGAGATTTCATAGCGAGTCATCCCCTTTCCCATCTCATCCTGGTGACCTCCAAATCCCATTCCCGGCGGGCCTACCTCACCTTCCGTTCCCTCTTGGACTCCCCCCAGCTCAAGATTTGGAGCTTACCCACGCCCTACGATGGGTTCGATCCTCGCCAGTGGTGGAAGCAGGAGAAGTCCCAGGAGAGGGTCTTACTGGAATATCAGAAGATCCTGATTTCGCTTCTGCGGGGGAGGATCCGCGCCTCTTTGCTGCTGAAGAGGGATGGATAGAGAGAAGAAGCGTAAGGGGCATGCGAAGGAGGGAAGAGGGCGGGAGAGGGAGCCGACCAGTCTTCCCTTTACCCGAAGAAGACCCTGGCGATGTCATAGATGTTCATGTCCAAAGACTTGATACCTGTAGTCGCCTCTGCCAAGTCCACGGACTCAATCCGGTTTCCCCTCAGGCTGACCATCTTTCCGAATTCCCCCTGTAGGACCAGATCCACTGCGGCGATACCAAAGCGGGTAGCGAGCACGCGGTCAAAGGGGGTAGGGGAGCCCCCCCGCTGGACGTGACCCAGGACCGTCACCCGAGACTCCATCCCGGTGCGCTTCTCAATCTCCTGTCCCACGATGTTGGCAATGCCGCCCAAGCGCACATGGCCGAAGGGATCCACCTGATTGCTGCAGGTGACCAGATCCTCGCACTCCAAAGGTTTGGCCCCCTCTGCGACGACCACAATGCTGAAATCCTTTCCCCGGGCTTGGCGCTTGCGCAGGGAGCGACATACCTCCTCGATGCTGAAGGGGACCTCGGGAACCAGAATACAATCAGCCCCTCCGGCAATGCCGGCAACGGTGGCAATCCATCCGGTATGGCGCCCCATGACCTCCACCACCATCACCCGGTGATGCGATTCCGCGGTAGAATGGAGTCGGTCGATGGCTTCGGTCGCAATCCCCACCGCGGTGTCAAAGCCAAAGGTGTAATCGGTGCCCGGCAGATCATTGTCGATCGTCTTGGGAATCCCTACCAGTCGCACCCCCATCTGGCTGAACTTGTGTGCGACCCCCAGGGTATCCTCTCCCCCGACCACGATCAGAGCCTCGATCCGAAAACGCTTTAAATTATCCAAAACCCTGTGGGATCCGTCCGAATTGCCGAGAGGGTTGGTGCGCGAGGTCCTGAGGATTGTTCCTCCCTTGGGGAGAATCCCCGAGACGGATTCCAGGGTAAGCTCCTCAATATCACCGGTGAGTAGGCCCTGCCATCCGTGCTTGATGCCAGCCACGCTCAACTTGTGTTGCCCAATTCCCTTCCTTACCACCGCCCGGATGACGGCATTCAATCCCGGACAGTCTCCCCCACCCGTTAAGATCCCGATGCGTTTCATCGATCTTTCCTGCTCCTCACCTCAGAGTGAAAATGCACGCCGACCACAATTCCCGCAGCCGGCCTCGGGGCTGCCAAACGAATGCAGATGCAACCCCAATGGCACATGCCCTATCTCGGTCCTGCTTCATCGGCTGCAGAGCCGGCCCAGACGATCTATTTGTTATCACAACCTGCCCCTTTGGGCAAAGGAAAAATGGGCCATTGCCCTTCTTCTTTTCGCCTTGACAATTCATCACCCTATTTCTATACTCACCCTGTTTTTCCTCGAGTTCGCCTATGGAGACAAATGAGCACGCCCAAAAGAGGAGCATAAAAGCCCGCTGCGCCGTTCTGATCATTAGCGATTCCCGATCCTTCGAGACTGATGAATCGGGAAAGACGATTCGCAGACTTCTCGAGGAGGGTGGGCATTCGGTCATCCGCTATCAGATCATCAAGAATGATCCCTTGACCTTGCAGGAAGAGATTGCCGATTTCCTGAGTTCAGACCTGGACCTGATCATCACCAGCGGGGGGACGGGCATCAGCCGCAGGGATTTTACCATCGAGACCATCCAACCGATGCTGGAGAAGAGTCTGAACGGATTTGGTGAGCTGTTTCGTTCCGTGAGTTTTCGGGAAATTGGCCCACGGGCCATAATGAGTCGGGCTTTAGGGGGTGTCGCCCGGGGCAAGGTTCTCTTTGCGCTGCCGGGCTCGACCCATGCTGTCCAAACGGCCTTGAAGGAGCTCATTCTTCCGGAATTGGGCCATTTGTTATGGGAGGCAAATCGATAGGGGAAAAGGAAAATCCCTGATTCTTCCAAAACACCATCTTTTTTCAGGTAATCTCTTCACGCATATGCGGCGTGCTTGAGTTTATCCTCAAGCTTCCGTTCTCCCAATCGAGAAGCACCTCACTTCTTAATCATATTCAGTAGAGCCAACCCCCAGAGACGAAAGGTATCTCGATGATTAAAGGTATCGCCGGAGTCCCGGATATCCTTCCCTCGGAAATCAAGAGGTGGCAATATTTGGAGGCCAGAGCCCGGCAGACCTTGGAGCACTACGGATTTTCCGAGATCAGGACCCCGATCTTTGAGAGGACCGAGCTGTTTGTACGGGGTATTGGACAGGATACGGATATCGTGGAAAAGGAGATGTATACCTTCTTGGACCCACGGCAGGAAAGCATAACCCTCCGCCCTGAAGGGACTGCGCCCATCATGAGGGCCTTTCTGCAACACAAGATGTACAATAGAGGGACATTGGTCAAGGTCTATTATATGGGTCCGATGTTCCGCCATGAAAGGCCCCAAGCAGGGCGATTCCGGCAGTTTCATCAGATTGGGGCGGAGGCGATCGGATTAGAGAATCCTTCGCTCGATGCCGAGGTGATCGCCCTGATTGATCATCTCTTTTCTGACTTGGGGATTGAGACCATCAAGCTTCATATTAATAGTGTGGGATGTAAGCTATGCCGCCCCGAATTCAAAAAGCGCTTCACCGTGTATTTGGAGCCCAAGGTCAACAAGCTCTGTCCGGATTGCCAGGGTCGCCTGAAGCGAAATCCCCTGCGCATCCTAGACTGCAAGAACGAAGCTTGCCAAGAGGTGATTGCCAAAGCCCCGAAATTGACTACCGTCCTTTGTACCTCCTGCGCGTCCCACTTTCGCCAGGTTCAGGGTGCCCTTTCCTTTCTCAAGGTGGATTTCGTCATTAACGAGAGACTGATTCGCGGCCTCGACTATTACAACCGGACCGCCTTTGAATTTATTAACCCTGCCCTCGGCGCCCAAAATGCATTGGCAGGGGGAGGCCGATATGATGGTCTAGCCGAGGAAATCGAGGGGGTCTCCACGCCGGCCATCGGCTTTGCCCTGGGAATGGAACGTACTCTGGCATCCCTTCCTCCCGACCCTCCCGATGCCTCTCCCGAACTCGAAGGAACCTTCATCGCCACCCTCGGGGACGAGGCCTTCCGGTCAGGGATGTTAATCTCGCAGGAACTGCGCAAAAAGGGACAGAAGGCTGCTCTGGATTTTGAGGGCAGAAGCCTCAAAGGCCAGATGAGGTTAGCCAACAAAGAGAGGTTTCGTTATTGTCTCATCATTGGAGATGAGGAGCTGAAGAAGCGATTTGTCATCCTCAAGGACATGGCCACCGCGGAGCAGTCGGAGGTTCCCATTTCCAAGGTGATTGACCGGATTATCTCTCTGACGAAAGAGAAAAAGGCGTAACATGATGATGAAACGAAGCAAGTATTGTGGGGAGATCTGCTCCTCCGACATAGGTCGTGAAGTGTGTGTCATGGGTTGGGTGCAGCGTCGCCGCGATCACGGGGGGCTCATCTTCATCGATTTGCGGGATCGTGCGGGCCTCGCCCAGATCCTCTTCGGGGATGATGCTCCTCTCTTGGCCATAGAGGCCGCCAGGAAAATGAGGCCAGAGTACGTCGTCGCGGTGAGAGGGAGGGTCTCTCGGCGCCCGGAAGGTACCGAAAATCCGCATCTCGACTCGGGAGAAGTCGAGGTCCTGGCGGAAGAGGCGATCATCCTGAATGAAGCCAAGACCCCCGCCTTCCCCATCGAAGATCAAATCGATGTTTCCGAAGATCTCCGATTGACCTATCGCTACCTCGATTTGAGAAGGCCTTCCCTACAAAAGAATCTCCTCCTGCGGCATCGCGTTTACCAGATCATAAGGCGCTTCCTCGACGCAGAAGGTTTTATCGAGGTCGAGACCCCGATTCTAACTAAGAGCACTCCGGAAGGGGCCCGCGATTACCTGGTTCCCAGCCGGGTCTACCACGGTCACTTCTTCGCCCTTCCCCAGTCTCCCCAGCTCTTCAAGCAACTGCTGATGGTTTCGGGATTCGATCGGTATTTTCAGATTGTAAAGTGTTTCCGGGATGAGGATTTGCGGGCGGACCGCCAGCCGGAATTCACCCAGATCGATATTGAGATGTCCTTCATAGACCGAGAAGAGATCCTCCCAATCATGGAGAACTTGGTTTGCGAGATCTTTCGCTCGGCGAAGGGCATCCAACTGTCGACTCCCTTTCCGCGCCTCAGCTACGGTGAGGCCATTGGGAAATATGGACTTGATTGCCCGGACACCAGGTTCAGCCTTCACCTCCATGACCTCACCGGGGTGGCTAAGGGGATTGACTTCAAGTGGGTATCGGAGGTCCTCTCGACTCAAGGCAAGGTGTTGGGAATGAGACTCCCTGGCGAGGGTTCCTTTTCCCGCAAGCAGATCGAGGAGTTGAACGAGCAAGTCAAGGTCTTCGGCGCGAAGGGCCTGATGTGGTTTAAGGTGGAAGCAGGTGCCCTTCAGTCCTCCTATGCCAAATATCTCACCTCGGGGGCAGCGGCGGCGATCAGAGAGCAATTGGAGGCCCAGGAAGGGGATTTACTACTCCTGGTAGCGGAACGGGACAAGGTTGCTTATGAGTCGATGGGAAGATTAAGGGTCCGATTGGGCCAGCAACTGGGGCTCGCAAAGGAAGGAGCGTTGAACCCGGTCTGGATACTCGATTTTCCCCTGCTGGAGTATGACGAGAAGGAGGGTCGTTTTCAAGCCATGCACCATCCCTTCACTGCTCCGTTGGACGAAGACATTGCCCTCTTCGAAGCCGCGCCAGGAAAGATCAGAGCCAAGGCATACGATCTGGTCCTCAATGGTCAAGAGGTCGGCGGCGGAAGCATCCGGATTCATCACCGGGAGATCCAGAAAAAGATGTTCCAGATCCTGGGGATTGGTGAGGAGGAGGCCCAACTGAAATTTGGATTCCTCCTGGAGGCCCTTGAATATGGGGCGCCCCCTCATGGCGGGATTGCCTTCGGACTGGATCGTCTGATGATGATTTTATCTGGAGCCAAGTCGATCCGAGAGGTGATGGCCTTTCCCAAAACCCAGCGGACGCAGTGCCTTATGACCAAAGCCCCTTCCCCGGTCGATGCTGCCCAGCTGAAGGAGTTGGGACTTCAATTGCAGTCGAGCACAGAGTAAGCGAAGCGGGTTGCAGGTGCAGACCGGGACTGTGCAGTCATTGGATCCAAGGCCTTTCCAGGTTACTCTTCCCCACTGACCTCAGACCAAGCGGGGGATTCCCACCTCATTTCCCGCCTTCCCCAGGGATGATGTAATTTCGTAGACTCCTTGGGAAGTTGAGACTCAAAGGTCCGTTTCAGCAGAAGGTATCAGGCTCCAAAGTACCGTCCAGACCGTTTCTCTGCGCAGCTTGAAGCCCAAGGAAAAAATTGGGATGTGATCTCCCCTTTTTCGTTGACAAAGGGGCTTGGTCGTTCTATTTATTAGGTGTCACTCAAATTCATGCAGAAAGGAGGTGAATACATGTCAGGCAGATACGTCACGACAACGGCACTGATAGCGGTGTTCGCTTTATTTTCGACCTTCATGTTTTTTGGCTGCGCCATGGCCCCCACTAAAGAGCTTGGAGATGCAAAGGCGGCCATCGAGGCGGCAAAGGCGGCGGACGCGGGGAAGTATGCGGCTGGCGAGATTAAGAATGCTGAAACTGCCCTAACTGAGGCCATGGGGTCGATGGAGAAAAAGAAATACGAGGATGCAAAGAGCCTGGCGCTCTCCGCGAAGGGCCACGCGACCTCTGCCAAGGCGAAGGCGGAAATGGAGAAGGCATCGGCAAAGGCAAAGGCAGAGATGGCCATTGGCAAGGCGGATGAGGCCGCCCAAAAAGCTGAGGGCGAGGGAGGAAAGGTCTTCGCGGACAAGGAGTTCTCCAGCGCTAAGGATATCCTCTCCCAGGCGAAGGCGGCCTTTGGCTCGGGCAATTATGAAGAAGCCAAAGATATAGCGGTTCTGGCCGAGAAGCAATTTACTGCCGCAGGCGAAATAGCGAAGAAGACGGCACAGGCCAAGATCGCGGCCGATCGCACCATTGCAGATGCCGAGGAGGCAGCCAAAGAGGCAGAAATGGCCGGAGCGAAGGTTGCTGCGGAGTCGGAGTTTGCCTCTGCCCATGAGTTGTTGGAGGAGGCCAAGGCGAGCTACCTCAATAGGAACTACGAAGAGGCCAGGGAGCAAGCAGTCTCCGCCAAAGAAGGATTCGTCCTTGCCTTCGATGCCGCGAGCCGGCGGGCAGCAGAAAAACAAGACCGAGAGAGAACAGAGAAGCTAAGGAAAGAAGCCGAGGTGGCTATTGCGGACGCCGAGCAGGCAGCGGCTGAGGCGGATTCGGTTGGAGCCAGCACCCACGCTGCACAGCCCTACCAGAATGCCCAGGGCCAGTTGAATTCGGCCAAGGATGCCTTCTCGCGTGAACAATATGAGGAGGCGAAGAAATCGGCACTCCTTGCCCAGTCCTCCTTTATTGACGCGGCCAAGGCAGCTCCTTTATTGGCTGCAGAGGCAGCGGCGAGGGAAGAAGCTACGCAGATTCGGGAGGAAGCGGTCAGGGTCGAGACGAGCCTAAGGGCTGAGACAGAGGCTTCGAAAGCTGAAGCGGATGCTTCCCGCGCTGAAACGGAACAGGCTAAGGCTGACGCTGAGTCTGCCCAGGCCGAAGCTGAACAAGCCAAGGCAGCCTATGCGGCTGCTCAGGATGAGATCGCTCGACTCCAGGCCCAAGCCCCTGCTGCGGGAGTACCCACCGCTGAGGTAGAGGCCCTGAAGGCCGAAGCCGAACAAGCCA